>JANWKX010000165.1 GCA_025451145.1 Vampirovibrionales bacterium | reverse complement strand
TATAAGACCCTACCGAGTTGGCACCAAAGAGATCTTTTAATCCAAAAGGCGGTTTTTCTCTTGGCTCCAAGGCCTTCTTCAGAATCAATGGAAACATTCGATGAGTTTACAGGCCTTCAACCCCAAGTAGAGCAAATTCAAATGCCGCCCATCGGGATTTCAGCCTCTCTGATTCGCCAACGTATCTCTGAGAAAAAAAGTATTCGCTACATGACGCAGGATCAGGTCATAGCCTATATCGAGGATCACCAGCTTTATCAGCCCCCAAATTAGGCATAGCGTTGTAAAAAAGTCTCAATGAGCTTTTGAAATACGGCTTGAATCTCTTGAACATATCGTTCCATGACGAAATGCTCCAAGGCCTTTTGTTGCCCCGCAAGGCCCATTGTTTTACGAAGATCCGGATCGCTGATAAGCTGGCTGATGGCTTCTGTCAATCCCACCGGATGCCCTACCCGACATAAAATCCCTGTTTGGTAGGGCAACACAAACTCAGGCGCAGCACCGGAATTTAAGGCAACCACTGGAAGAGCCATCATCATGGCTTCAATCATGCCATTACCGGTCGGCGGGTGATAGGATGCGGAAATCACAATATCCGATGCGGCCACTGCTTCCGGCCAGTCTTCGTATGGGAGCATACCCAGAAAAGAGACCCTTTTCTCTTCAACAGCCGCCAGGCCTTGAAAATCTTCATACACCACTGAAGCCTTTAGATCACCAATCATGACAATATGAAAATCCAGTCCCTGAGCTTCCAATCGATAACAGGCCTCTTTTAAATCCGCCAGCCCTTTATCCGGCTCATTGAGTAAAAACGCCAATAGCAAAATCCGATTGTCTAAAATGCAATGGCGCGCCCTGAAGCCTTTGGCCTTTTCCGAAAGAGAAGGGGAGTCCGGCGAAAACATGAGCGGGTTAACACCCGTATAAATCGTTTTGTATATTTCGGGTTGGCGTTGCCAGCCTGGAAATTGACGTTTGACGGCATCTGAAGAGCAAACGACCTGATCCGAGTATTGGGCAATCATTTTTAGGGTTTTTATGGTGTTGAAAACCCCAAACAGCTTTCGATTCCCAGGTAGAATCTTTTGAATGCGCCAAATGTGAGGGCGCCCTGTTTTGTGAGCGGCATAGGCCCCTTCAAAGGCCGATAAACTGTGTGTATAGACCAAATCGATTTCGTGTTCCAAAATCAAGCGAATAATTTTTTCACCACGGGTCCTTTTCCAAAGCCATTGGCTCATGCGTTCATTCAGCCGCTGTACCTTTTGAGGTGTCACTTCCGGTAAAGGTAATCCCTTCAACTGGATAACCTGAACACCGGTTGCTTGCAGCCGGGCCATAAAGGGACCTTCTTGATGAACCGTCACGTAAATTTCAAACAGCCGCTTATCCAACTGTTCTAACAGAACAAGTAATTCTCTTGTCAAAGGCGTATTTTCAGGGGCTTCCTGAGTCACGATTAAGATTTTATGTTTGCGCTGAGTGTATGTCATTCGGTCAAAGCGTTCAGACGATTTACAGGTAACCGGATTCAGAAAAGAGGTTTCTACCAAGCACTTTAATATAATAATTGAACGATGCCGGGTTCATTTCATTATATACGAGATCCCCTTTTCGGATTTGACGGCTTCTATCAGTCCTATTTAAAGATCATGTATGCCAGACAGGCATACAGTTTGTATCCATGTTTAATTTTAGATTTACGAACTTGACTATGGTATAACATGGGTACTTTAGAGATTATTTAATGAAGGTATTTCATCGTGCTCCCAGTCATTACCCCAGATATCCGTGAAGCTCTGGAGAAAGTGATTCAGGATACTCCAGAGGATTGGAAAAAAGAAATGGTCCATCACCTGAAAGAGGATAATCCCGAGATCAATTCACTTCTCCTGAGTCTTGCTCAAGACTCCCCGGAAGCCAAAAAAATTATTTTGGCAGGCTTTATGGTGTATAAGGCATTGGAAATGGCCGAAGAAAAAGAAGAGTTCTAAGCACTCCTCTCTTTGCCTTAGAACTTATCCGAGAAATGTTCAGAGCGCCGAAGATAAAAGACACAAGGAACACAAACAAGGCGTTTACAGTCGTAAATGATGCCGTTGAGTCCCGCAGTCAAAAAGTAGATGCAAGAACTGGACGTTTCTCGAAATAAACTCTTATATTTGATTAATTGTTGGATATGATACTGCCAGACAAAACTTGCTGGATGGCAGGGCGCCGTTTGATTAGAAAATTGAGATATTGGGAAATATCATCCGACATCTCATTCACCTCGCCCATCAAGGTTTCAAAATCTTGCTGATAATCACAGTTACGGTTATCCATAAAACCCCTCTCAAAAAACTACCTCACACTCATTTAATCTCTCTATCGGCATGTTTTTGAAAAAGTTAAATCATTTTGATGAGCCCAACCCCGTTTTTATCTGTACAATGTAAAAGAGAAATCCTTCTTTAAATTCCTACGATGAGAGGATTATTATACAAAAGATTGAAGAGGCACAACTGATTTTCCATGCCGACCCTTGAAATTTCAACCACACGTTTTGGCCCAGTCACCATTGAAGAGAGTAAGATTATTCATTTTGTTGCTCCGGTCCTAGGCTTTGATGAGGTTCAACAATATACATTACTTGATCATGCCGATAATTCGCCGTTCAAGTGGTTACAGGCCATTGGAAAACCTGACTTAGCTTTTGTCGTGACCAACCCAAAGTTTTTTTCCATTCCCTATGAATTTGCTTTGCCAGAAGATGCCGTTGTGCGCCTGGGAATCAAGTCAGCCCAAGAAGTATTGGTGTTCACCATTGTCAATATTCCTGCCGAAAATCCTGGCTTCATGACGGCTAACCTGATGGCACCCATCGTCATTAATGAAACCAATCTTCAGGCCATGCAACTCATTCTTCAAGATCCTGGCTTAAGCACCAAGGTCAGATTATTGCCAGATGCTGATGAAAAACAACAAATTGAAACTGCTGCCTCTTCTCATGATTCAGGGAAAGGTTAGTATCCATGCTGGTTTTGACGAGAAAATCAGGGCAAAAACTAATTATTGCGGATAATATCGAGATCACAATTTTGGAAACAAAAGGTGATTCTGTTAAGATTGGGATTCAAGCCCCAAGAAACGTTTCGGTCTACCGGGAAGAGATCTACGAAGAAATTAAAAAAGCCAACCAAATGGCCACTCAAACACACAATATGAGTAGCTTGGATGGGGTCATGAATCTTCTGGAGCAATCCAAGGATAATAAAGAATCTTAAGATCGGGATGAGGCTGAGCATACCATGGCTGTCGCCGATTTAAACCAGGTCAGGCAACTTTTGTTTTTAGATAAAAACCTTCCAGGGGCCCTCGAGTTGCTCTTAAAACTCTTTCCAGACAGTCAAAACCTGCCTGAAGATGAACGAATTGCCTTGATTGAGATGTTGGCGATTGCCTATGAGCAACGCCAACAGTACTCAGAAGCGGCAGAATGTTATGGGTTAATCCAGGATTACTATCAAGCAGGCTACTGCTGGATGCTCCATGGGGATAGTCAAAAAGCCATGGCCGATTGGAAGCATGTACTTGCCCGTCGCAATAACCATTGGTGCATCAGTCTGCATGGCATGATCACAGGGACATTATCAACCATTCCCACATTTCTCCAAATTCGTAATCATATCGAAGCCGATATTGTTCATCTTTATCATGCCAAACAGCTTAGTATGCTGGAAAATTTCTTACGTTATATCGATTTTTTAGCTGAAATTAATTATGAAACCTATAAATTTGTGGGTCGTGCACTGTTTAATGTAGGCCAATACCCTCTGGCCGGTCAATTTTTAATTAAAGGCCAACGATTGCTACCCAATGATCCTGAAATTTACTATCACTTGGGGCAATATTACCAGGCCATTAACCATTTCCCGGAATCCAGTGTTGTGTTAAAGCAATGCATCTTAATCAGCCCAACTTATACCCCAGCCATTGAGCTTCTGGAACGTATCCAGGAGAAGGTCTCCTCTGGCTCAGCTTAATCGCTTATTCTTGATCTTCAAAATCGACGTTTGAAAAAGTTTCCAGCGTGGCTTCAATATCATTCGGTGTATGAGCTAGCGAGACAAAACCTGATTCAAAGGCTGAAGGGGCTAGGTAAATCCCTTTTTTCAGCATCTGGTGGAAAAATCGATTAAAACGCGTTTTATTGGCTTTCAAGACATCCTCATAATTTTGAATCGGATGAGCAGCAAAAAACAATGTAAACAACGATCCAACCCGATGGAGCTGCACCGGAATTTGTTTGGATTGCGCCACCGCCTCAAGGCCTTCAACCAGGCACTTGGT
The DNA here is from genome assembly GCA_025451145.1 of Vampirovibrionales bacterium. Lineage (GTDB taxonomy): Bacteria > Cyanobacteriota > Vampirovibrionia > Vampirovibrionales > JAGQHJ01 > JANWKX01. The sequence continues at coordinate 4,729 of JANWKX010000165.1, read as the reverse complement.
TTGGGCCTCTAGTTGCTGATACACGTGTGATTCTTGGAGCAACTTCAAGGTCTCAATCCCGGCCCCCATGGCCAATGGATTTCCGGACAACGTTCCCGCTTGATACATAGGTCCAACTGGCGCCACCATTTTCATAATCTCTTGGCTTGCCCCATAGGCTCCCACAGGCAGCCCTCCGCCAACAATTTTACCCAAAGTCGTTATGTCCGGCATAACGTTGTACAAAGCTTGAGCGCCACCATAGGCGACTCGAAAGCCGGTAATGACCTCATCAAAAATCAATAAAGCCTCATGTTGCTTGGTTAACAGCCTCAATCCTTCCAAAAATCCTGGGACTGGTGGGACACACCCCATATTTCCGGCAATGGGCTCAACAATGACTGCGGCAATTTCAGAAGGATATTGTTCAAAAAGGACCTTAACGGATTCTAAATCATTATAGGTAGCCAAAAGGGTTTGGCTCGCAACGGCTTGAGAAATTCCAGGACTATCAGGGACACCCAAAGTAGAAGCCCCTGAACCCGCTTTTACCAAGAGATCGTCACAATGCCCATGATAACACCCTGTAAATTTGATAATTTTGTTTTTACCCGTATAAGCTCTGGCCAAACGCAGGGCACTCATCACGGCTTCAGTTCCAGAGCTGACAAACCGAACCATTTCCATGGATGGAACAGCCTGTGTCACCAGCTCTGCCAATTCGCATTCCAAGGCTGTGGGTGCCCCATAGCTGGTTCCTCGTTCAGCAAGGTCCTGGATTCGATGCACCACTCTGGGATGGGCATGGCCAAGTATCATAGGCCCCCATGAACCCACATAATCAATATAACGGTTCCCATCTTCATCCCAGATATAGGCCCCTTGAGCCTTGCTTATAAATACAGGCGTTCCACCCACCGATCGAAAGGCCCTTACCGGGCTATTAACCCCTCCTGGAATCAAGGACTGAGCCTTCTCAAAAAGCGCTTCTGAGTGCGTTATCAGTGAAGTAGAAAGGGTAGACATCAGATTTTTCCTTGTTTTGCCAAACTTGATCACAGAATAAAAATTAGGTTCTCAATTGATTTGAATATAAGCCTTATAAAAATCTTTAATTTTGAAATGGTTGATGATACCATAGCGCTGGTTTAAGTGAAAATCAACCGGTTGTTAAGATCCAAGGTTTTATCGGTGAGGGAGGAGAACACCACATGCAGGCGATTCGTTTTTCAGCCATTCACGTTGACCCACAAAAAATTCCGGCCGCCATGCTTCAGGAAGCAGAGCCAAAGAATCCAAGCCACCTAGAGCTACATAGCCTTGAAGGCAAGCACCCCCTTGTGGTGGCGGTCCATCAAAATGCCTCTTCGCCCACTGATGTGTTTGTTTCTCGTGATAAATCCGGTACGTTTTATACCCGTGTGAAAAGCCATGGCCTAACGTACCTGCTTTTCCCAGGGAGCCATTTGACCTTGCCACAGGATACCGATGTGGATATGCCTGGAGAGATAGTTCCCGGAAAAGCAAATGGCCCTATGCTCCCTGAAACCCATACCCCTGTTCAACAAGTAACGGATCAGGTCATGATCCTTGGCGCAGGTCTCGCCACACGGTTTGATCCGGTTTCAGGGGATTCAACGGGTTTCCCAAAGCCTTCTGTCCCCCTCATTGGCGAGAATTCAGCCATTGTAGCGCAAGTAAACCACCTCAAAGCCCATGGATTTAAGCATTTTATTGTCAACACGTACTACATGCCTCATCAAGTGAAGGCTCAACTCGATAAAATCCCTGGTATTACATTGAGCTATGTGGATGAGGATACGCCGTCCGGGACGGCTGGCGGTGCCTATAAAGCGCTGGACTCTGGGAAGGTTGATAAACAGAAGCCCTTGTTAATTATGCCAGGTGATGCCTTTACCAATGCCGATATATCTTTGTTGCTGAACGCTCATGTCAAGCATCAGGCCAATGCCACCTTGGGGGCACAAGTGATTCCTGATGAAGATGTGAACCGGTTTGGCATTATCTCCGCGGATCAAACCACCCTGGATTCTAGCGATCATCTGTCTGGCGTCATTCAGTCCTTTAAGGAAAAACCTTCTATTGCAGAAGCAGGCCCCGATCGCCTGGGGAATACCGGCTTTTATGTACTCTCTCCGGAAGCGATGGACCAATTGGAAACCATGGGACGTGATTATCTTGCGCAGGGCCGGGAATTTGATTTTGCCAAGGACTTTTTCCCAAGACTTTTGGAGACGCCACAATCTCAATCTGAGCGGATAGCTCATCCAATGTTGTGGGTACAAGCTTTATCAGGAGCATGGCGAGATATCGGGAACCCCCTGGAATATATCGCAACGGTCCGGGATATTTTTGCTGGCAGGTTCGGGGTCAAACTGCCAAAGCGAATTAAGGATTTTTATGAACACAATGTCATTTTCTGGCCTGGCACAAAGGCTTTAAGCGAGAGCCAACATGCAGATGTGAGTGGAAACGCCATTGTGGCTAAAACCCCTGGGACATAATCTTTAAAAATTAAATATTTCTCAACGCCATTGGGCCTTGTAACGAGGCATGGGCAAATTGCCTGGCATAGGAGTTATCCGACTCAAAGAACTCCTGTGACGTTCCCATCCATTGTATTTTCCCACCATAAAGCAAACAAACCCGATGGGCTACCCGGTGAATCGTGGACAAATTATGAGTCACCACGATACTGGTAGCTTGGGTTTGGTTCCTGACCTCCAAAATATAATCCTCAATCATGGTTGAGGCCATGGGATCCAGCCCAGACGTCGGTTCATCATACAGAATAATTTTGGGATCGCTCATAATGGCTCGGGCAAAGCTGACACGTTTCTGCATGCCACCAGACAGCTGATTGGGATACAAGTCCTGAATATCCCCTAAGCCTACCAATTCGAGTTTTTCAGCAACCATGGCTCTGAGCTGTTCTTCGCTATAGTTATGGTGAGCAACGTGCGTATTGATATCAGGGGTTTCAATTAAAGAAAAGGCCACATTTTCAAAGACCGTTAAAGAATCAAAGAGTGCCGAATACTGAAACACCAAGGTCAGGTTATTATCTGCCAGCTTAACGGTCCCAGTTTCAGGCGTTTCCAAACCACTAATCACCCTGAGCAACGTGCTTTTACCACATCCACTGGGGCCAATAATGGCCATAATCTCCTGAGGCGCAATGGAAAGATTAATCCCTCCAAATATCGTACGCCCATCGTATTGCTTGGAGATGTTCTCCAATTGAATCATCGGCTGCTCTGCCATTTAGGATACTCCTGAAAAGAAAATAAAAGAGAGGACAAAATCGGCAATGGACATGGCGATAAAGGACCAAACCACCGCCCGAGTGGTTGAAATGCCTACTTCACGAGAACCTCCCGTTGTGCTAAGACCAATCGTTGTAGACAAGAGGGCAATAAGCCCTCCAAAAACGGCCGCTTTAACCAGAGCCCCATAAATATCATGGGGTTGTACCTGTCGCCAGACCGATTCCAGATAGTTATTGTAATTGAGTCCTCCGATGAAATAGCTAATGACCATCCCGCCGACAATGCCGGCCATCGCCGTTAAGATGGTCATCAGGGGTAACATCGTCATGGAGGCACAAACTCTGGGAAGAATCAGATAGCGTACGGGATTAACGTGAAGGACCTTAAGGGCATCCACTTGATTTTGAATGGTCATCGTCGCCAATTCAGCCGAATAGGCGGACCCCACCATGGAGATGACGGCAAATCCGGTCATCACAGGGGCCAATTCCCTGAGAATCGCCATAGAGACCAAAGCGCCCACAAGTTCCCCAGCCCCCTGCTTCGTCAGTTCCTGAGCCACTTGAAGGGCAATCACCATGCCTGAAAACAAGGTCAAAATCAAAGAAATCCCTAAGGCATCCACCCCAATAAAGGCAGCTTGCTCAAGATATTGCTTTAAGGAAAGCTTACCGCTCAGAAAATAGAGACAGGCCGTCTTTAAATGATGGGCAGCTAAGCCTAAAGTATAAAGCAACGCATTGAGTTCGCTCAGCAATAAGCGAACCAGAAGGCGTGTGAGTGGAAAAAGTTGAGGTTGACTGCGACTGTTCAATGACGGGGCTCCCAACAGAATATCTGCATTTATGTTAAAGCCGGTAAACCGGCAATGGCCATTTTATTGAGAACCATCAAGCCTAAAAATCCCAGGCTAATCAAACCATTTGCCATAAAGAAGGCCTCATTTACCTTGGATAAATCGTGTTGGGAGACAAGTGTATGCTCGTAAACCAACATGGCTGAAACCAGCAAAACCGCAGCCCAATAAAACCAACTCATCGTGGCAGATAAGCCAAAGCCAACAGCTACCAGACAGAGTACAGTCAGCACATGAAAGCAACGACTCAATCGCAATCCGGTTCCAATGCCCCAGGAAGCCGGTATGCTAAAGAGCCCGTAGGATTGATCAAATTCGACATCCTGGCAGGCATAGATAATGTCAAACCCTGCCACCCAAAACAGAATAGCTAAGCCAAAGAGGATAGCCTGCATGCTTAAAGTGCCTGTAAAGGCTATCCAACCTCCAATGGCGGAAGACCCTAAGGCAAGCCCCAAGACGATATGGGCTAGGTTAGAGAACCGTTTCATGAAGGAATAAATGGATAAAATCAACACGGCAACCGGCAGAAGATACAGGCATAATCTCGGTAACTGTAAAACCGAAACCACCATCAAACTTAACGCCAACAGGGAGAAAAGCC
>JANWKX010000164.1 GCA_025451145.1 Vampirovibrionales bacterium | reverse complement strand
ATCGAAAGCCGTGTGGATGGAGGGAGTTTCTCGTGAAGCTTTATCAACAGCCTCCGATAAAATGCCCGTTCCGTTAAGCGGGCATCAAAATCAATTTGAATTCCTTGTCCAGGATGCTTTTTGGCCATGGCATCCATCTGGTTTACCAGTTGTTGTGTCTGTCGGACTGAAAACGTTGGCGGATCCGCCTGGCTGGTCTCCAAGCGAATAACAGTCGTTAACTGAGCCTCAGGCGGTAAATGCAAAGCCTGCCGGCGAGGGCGAACCACCAAGCTATCTCCACGAAGATAAATCGTCTCAGCCAAGTAGGCCACCTTCGCATGGGCATTTAAAAAGCCCAATTCCTCCGGCCGTTCCCACGCCCATAAGACCGATTTAGAGGATATTCCACTAGCATACCCCCAATAGGTCATCGCCAAAAGCAAAATACCAAGACACACCAGAATAAGACAGTATCTGATACGGCTTGAGAGAAACATTTTAATAGCGATACGTTCAAAAGAGCTCATAGCAACCATTATAAAACCAATTACTCAACCCTTTAGGAGATTGGCTTGCCGTTCCCCTAAGGCAATTTGGCCGAACAGGCGAGTTCCAGCAACAGGAAGCGTGGGCAGAAATCAAATGTTACAGATTTGTTAAGTCCCTCGAAAACGGTTTAAAAAAGCCCGTTTTTTGACGATACCGGATTATAGTTACTGCATCGGATGTTGAAGGCAAAATGGTCAGATTATCGGATGACTTTGAGGGAGATTATATTCCGCCGCCGCCAAAGCCTGCACCAAAGCCTGCGCCAAAACCTACACCAAAACCTGCACCAGCTAAAACATCACCGTCAGCTGCACTAAAGGCTCATCAGTATGACGAGATGTTAAATAAGCTTTATGGCCCTCCGCCCCCTCCTCCGCCGCCGCCTCCGCCACCTGGCCCAACGACAACGACCACCGTGATGCATAATCGGGCCTTGGGCGCTACTATTGTCAAGAAAACCACCACGACAACCAATGCGGATGGAACAACCGTTACCACCAGCAATACAACCATTAATGCTGATGGTACAGGCGTTTTAGATGACAGCCATGAAAAATGCCATGACGTAACGAATTCGACAACCACCACAACCAAATCCGGGAAAACCAATACCAATTGGACCTCTCAAGGAACAGCGAGCAGTAGTAGCGGTAAGCTTATCTCGACCGATACTGGGCAAGGGCAATCCTCGGATGATGGTCATGGACATACCACATCCAGTTCTACAAGCGTTACGGATGATAGGACAACCCATACCAAAACCACAACGGTATCTAATACTGATGATAATTTCCATGATACCCGCCAGAAAACAACTGATACGTCTCATTCTGATACAACAACCACCGTTCAGAATGATCAGAACAATACATTAATTACTCAGGATGAAACGATTCAGGATTCAAGTTCCACGGATACCGCCAATACCCATACGACAACATCCAAAACCTCCACAATCCATACCCAGGTGATGGATAATCCTGATGATGGGCCATTGAATCAAGCAAAAATCAATGAGCTGAAAAAGCATCCCCCTAAAGAGAATAATACCCCCATTTATGAAACGACCACAAATACCACTGAAAATGATAGCAGTCAGGTTGGGACCAAGGTGACAACCACCACAAGTAAGGATACTATTGATGAGCAGCATCTGGGCAGCCCTGATGGGACATTGATTTATCGAGGGGAATTCAGTAAATCAACCGTCAATAACAATGATACCCAAGCGGAGCAGCAAGAGATTCAAGCGGCCCACAATCAAGCCGAGGCCTATAGAATCCCTTTACGAGCAACGGCGAAAAAGCTTCAAAATGAAATCGATCTCTATAACGAATATTGTGATGGAAATATTTCAGCAGCTGAATTCCAACAAAAGACCGGGACTTCTGTATACAATTTTGATTATGATGGGACACAATCTAAAATCGATAAAATTAATAATGCATTAGTAAAATCACATCAGGATGAAGACACCCAAGTTGCCGCGATTAAGAAAAAATATAGCGATAAAAACACAAAGAATCAGCAAACCATTACCACCGTTGATATTAATACTTATAATTATGATCCGACCCAAAATAGCACTGTTTACACCGATAATTCCACGATCGATGAAAGTCATTTTGGTCAGCATTATTCAACCACCAGCCACACTGAAGCAGATACGCAACAGAAGGATAAAAATGGCAATATAATCAACGAATCGGATAGCCAGGTTACGGATACTAGCAATATTTATGGCTATGATGATCATAAAACTTACACCAAAACCGCTAAGGCCGATTCAGATGGATTTCTGGACACCAAGCAGGTTTCTGATGAAACCATTGCCGATAGCAATAAAAATACCCATTTTCACCAGAACGATACCCTGGTGGTAAACCATAATACTCAAACAGGCGATGTCACAACCACACATACCTATGAAGCCGATGGTAATGTTAACCAAGCAGGCCAAAAAACCAGTACCCCGCTTAATATTAATGGGACTTCAACCAAAACGGATCATCTCAAAACCCTCTCTGAGGTGACGGCAGATGTTCGGGCTCAAGTTTATCCTCAGGTGCTTGCGCAAGTAACCCAACAAATTATTAGTGACGCAACACCTAAATTGGTTGATAAATTTAAAACCCAACTCACAGATCAAGAAGTTGCCAAGCTACAACAATCCAATCCAGGTTGGACATCCGCCCAAATTCAGGATTATCTATCTCAGCATCCGGAGATTACAGATGGCATCAATAAACAGGCTAATACATTAGCCGCTCAGGCTGCACAACAGCTTGCTGATCAACAGGCACCTGGAATCGCAGGTCCTCTCGCAGATCAACTGGCTACTGAACAAGCCACACCTATTCTCAATGCCGAAATTGATACGGCTAATGTTAATTATTCCAATGAGCTTCAGAAAGCTGCCAATGATTTCTTAAGTGGAAATTTAAAACTGAGTAGCAGTGTTGATCAGAAGACGCTCGATGATTTTATGAAGGGCTTTAATGCCCAAGTTTCATTGGATCAACAGGTTGAAGCTTCTGTCATGTCTGCTCAGCAAGATGTACAAGCACAGCGAGCAAGCTTAAAGCATGTTGCAGATAATCAAGGCTGGGGCGGTCAATTATGGGATGGTATTAAAAATGTTACGCATCTAGGAACAACCAATGATAGCTTGAACCAGGATATCAATGGCTTGAATAAGCAAGTCCAATTACTTCAACAATATGCTCAAAATGGCGATTGGAAAGATTTTCAGAGCCTGTATCAAAGTATGACTGGTCAAACCGTTACCTTAAACCAAGATGGGAGCGGATTTGATACAACAGATCAACTGGATAGCCTAGGCATTAAGGAAGACAATGGACAGTTTAGTAAAATTTCTCAATCTATCCAGGATTATCAATCCAACCAAGCTTTAGGCGATAATATTATTAAAGGTATCGGTGTGGGCCTTGCAGCCCTTGCCATAACAGTATGTACGTTAGGCGCTGGGGCGCCTGCTGCAGTAGCATTAATTGCCTCAGCTGTAGCTGCTGGTGTTGCAAGCGCTAGTCTTAATAAAGTTGATAATATGACTGCACCTAAGCCTGATACAGTCTATGGTTGGGGTGATGCCGGTAGAGATTTTGCGATTGCCTCGGGTACCACCTTAATTGGTGGTGGCATTTTGGGTGCCTTGTCAGGTGGTGCAGGTGCAGCCGCAGGTGCGGCGGCTGATGCTGCCGTAGGAGATGTAGCAACAGCAACTTTGGATGCAACGGCTAGCCAAGTCGCAGATACTGCTCTTCAAACTGGAACAGATGCTGTAACACAAGGCGCAACGAGTGCTGCAACTGAGGCAACGACTCAGGCGGGAACACAGGTCGTTACAGGAGCAGCTGATGCTGCAACTGAGGCAACGACTCAAGCGGGGACACAGGTCGCTACAGGAGCGGCTGATGTGGGAACTGAGGCAACGACTCAGGCGGGGACACAGGTCGCTACAGGAGCAGCTGATGCGGGAACTGAGGCAACGACTCAGGCGGGGACACAGGTCGCTAAAACACTTTCACAAACAATTACTAAAACCCTAGGGAAATTCGTTGGAGAAAGCGCTATTTTTCTGGGTGCCAGCGATGTCACCCAAGCAACCTATAATGCGATATCAGAAACGGCACAAGCCGTTAGAGACCATAAATTAAATGCAATCGAGGCGCTTCAAGTTTTAGGCCAATCCCTTGTAAGCTCTGGGGTATCATCTTTCGAAGATTAATTATCTACTGAGAATTTAGCACTCTTTGTCGCCCAAACCATTGCGTTTGGGGCGATAGGTCATGCGGTTCAAGAACCATTGGCGAGTCAGGTTGCCGAGGTTAAGCTTCGACTTACAAATGATGGGATAAGCGGCGAGTCGTTAACGACTTTAAAAGCCAATAATCCAGATCTGTTTAACAGCATTATCCAACGATCGATTTCTGGCCAGCCAGATCAAGTTAATGTAGCCTATTCCGATCTCAAAGATGTGATTTCCTTGCAAACGAAATATCAAAACCTTGGCATGGATCCCGCTGAAGTGAGTGCTCAAATTAATGCTTATGTTGCCTTACCCACTAGTGAACGAGCAGCCTTTAAGGCTCAAGTTGATCAAGCCGTTCAACAGTATGCAGATGCTCAAACAAAATCCCAGGAATTTTATTCAAGCCATCAGCAAGCGTTGGATGCCCAGCAAATTACAGCAGATAGCCTATCCAAAGTGGCCCAAGTCAATCCAGATCTGTTTACCGCATTGGCTTCATCTCCAGATGATCCGCAACTCGTAGAGAGAGTAACCACCTTAGCTAAGTTGCAAAGTGACTTAACGACCCTTCAAGTCGATCCCCAGGTTGCCAAGACTATCCTGGCCAACACGTCTGCTTCGTCTGATCCGAATGCAATTAATGACACCAACGATAAAGTTGCAACGCTCAAACAATTACAAGGAGATATGACGACCCTGCAGTT
>JANWKX010000163.1 GCA_025451145.1 Vampirovibrionales bacterium | reverse complement strand
TTACCTCTGGAGGGGGCTCAAACAGCATGCTCCAGCGCTATCAGGAGCTGGCCAAAACCCTGGTTTCAATTCCTCAAAAGAAACCCATCTATCTCCTGGTTCAAGGCAAATCCCTGGAAACCCTTGGTGGAGAAGGGGTCATGGTCCATGAACCTGTTACCGAAGATCCGAGCGTTACCCAATAATGCCAGGATTCTGATTTAAAGTCTCAGTCATCCAACCTCCTCTAATTGGTCAAGATTTGTAAAGGCGACATCAAGTTTTCCCTGGCGTGTGTCGACAAAATCTGTACAATTCAGGTGCAACAACTGGATCAAGGGAGAGTGACTTATGTCTTACTATCAAGAATCCACTGGATGTGGCAACTCAGGTATGAATATGAACACTGAGGCTATGTATACGAATAACGCACAATGTACCCAGTATTATCATGGGGCATTTTCGGCCAAGGGATGTTACCCGCCCTCCGGTGAAGCCATTGAAATGTCCTTGCGGGAAATCTTCAATTCGGTTGAGAATACAGTCTGCTGCAATTTAAAGTCAATGACCTGGGAAGATGATGCCTAGCCAGTTTTCCAATCCGCTTCAGTGGCCGCCAGCCAATCATCCATCCACGATTTATCGGCCCAAGTATCGCCAAAAAACCACAAGCCAGCAATTTGCGCTGGATGCTTCAACTCTGATTTCAAGGCCTCAGGCGTCGGGACTGATGGATGCCGTTCAAGCCCTGGAAGAATGGCGTTCCCATGAAGAAGAAAAGAAGAGGGGCAAAGGATTTCGGTGGCATCCACAGCAGTCCATAGCGCTGGGTGTTTATATCGATCCGCATCTGAAGACAATCCATTACCCACTGATTCATCGGGCTTTACGGGAATGGGAAGCCTGCTCGGGCGGACACATTAAATTTATTGAAAGTGTTCGACCCAGTGAAGGAATGATTCGTTTGGAATTCAGCGATGAAATTGTGCTGGGGCGCACCTATGAAGTGGGCCATACCAGTCGGCAAATTCAATCACCTCACTGGATTGTGGGAGCAACCATTACCCTTATTCGTTCACCTGAGATTGATAAGCACCTTCTGGGACGACAACTCGAGCAACGGGTCTATGCCACCATTCTTCATGAGTTGGGGCATGCCCTGGGTTTAGAACACAGTGAACATCCAAGAGATGTCATGTTTCACCAGGGCTGGCGAAATACACAACTGACCCTGAATGACATCCAGCACCTTCAATCGCTATACCAACTTACCCAAAATGCCCTGACCTGGGAAGGCTGATATTCCAAAAGAAAAGACCTGAAACTCAGGCCTTTTCAATGCTATCTGGATCTTTTGCGGGCAGCTTCCCGCTTCCGTTTACGGCGTTGGCTGGGTTTTTCATAGCGCTCCCGCCGTTTAATTTCGGATAAAATCCCAGCTTTTTGAATTTTCTTTTTGAAGCGTTTTAAAGCGCTTTCAATACTTTCTCCGGGTGAGACTTCAACTTCCGCCAAGGGTCTTCGACCTCCTTCCATGGCGTTGGACATATTCTGTCAACACTGCCTATTCTTAAAACCAGATCAAACAATCTATGCATTTTAAGAATTTTTAAGAACTCTATCTTACCGACTTCAAACTAGAATTACAACACCTCATCTCATGAGTCAGTAAAACAGATTTTGAACGTTAAGGCTTTATTCCCATGATTAGAAATCATTTTGGGAGTCCTTTATCCCAAAGGTTATTTTGGATAAACATCATTTTTCAATCTCACGTTATCCAAATTGCTGGGAGTTGCAAAAGTTTACAATGGCGCAATTCTGATGATTGAGACGTGTTTTTTATACAGTAGTGTTATCGTCTGCGATTTTTAATCATCACGTTTGATCAGGAGAGATAGGATGAACCCAATCCAGTTTCAATCTTCAGCAATAGCCCTTCAGGGCCGGTTCCAAGGTGCAAAGAATGATTCAATAAGGCTTTTTCACAACAGCATGCCACAGGATCAAGCAAGATTCTCCGGTACAGCAACTCGACAAAAAGTCTATCAGGCCATTGAACATGATATAAAAGGCATCCAAGACAGCTTAACCGGATGGCACGGAAACCCCAATATCCTTGGAGTTGAGTATCTCCCACCCGCTAATGCCCCTGTCATTCAAGGCTTGCATCGCTTAATCAGTAATCCCGACAGCATAAGCTCGCAAAACCTGCTAGAAGGGGTCATAAAAGAACTGGCAGAATATCGAACAAATGCCTACAATCTCCAGTCTTTAATTTTGGGCGAAAAAGCCGGGACGCTTCACCCCTCTGCAGATTCGATGGCTGAAGCCAGAGTTTTCATAAGCCAACTCCAGATCAAAATGGCGGTTCTTCACAATGCCCTTTCTCAACCTCAATATCATATTTCACCCGCAGGCATTAAGCTTTTCGATTATTTTGTGGCCAGGACAGCGCCAACCTTGTTCATTATGGGCTATGGTGATGCCGTCGATCACTGCTCCGATGTTTCACGCCTAGCGTTACAAGAAGCCTATCATTTAGGCGATACCGGTCCAAAAGCATTACAAGCGGCTTTGGTGGGATGGATTCATGATCCGAAGCTCCGAAGTGATTTATCCTTTAGCAACTTAGCGACCCATCCCCTGGTTGCTTCAGCTGTCGCCAACGCCGTTTTCAATGAGCCTGAAATGCGGGCTCTCGTTTCACACTATCTTGCTGAATCCAAGGTAAAAGGATTGGAGATGGGACAGAATATCGCCCAAGCCCTTTCCATTAACAACGATTCTGAGTGGGTGAACCGAAATGTCATTTTGGGGGATCCGGATAAACCAATAAGGTTGCCATACGCCCCGCTAGCCCAGGCTGAACCCGGCATTCTCGGATTTCTCCATCAACCCGCCAATGAAGCTTCTCCTGTTTATCGAAGCGTTCTCAATCGTTTATTTGCCATTAAAGATGGCGTAGACCCTGATAAAATCGAGGATATTCCGTCCGGTACAGCCAGGCAAATTGCCACAACCTCATTGTCAACCGGGCTTCGAGGCATTGATTTGAGACAACTACCCAAATCGCTCGCAGTATCAAGAAGCCATGTCGAAAAAGTGATTCAAGGCAAAGGAACGGCCGAAGAAGCTGCTGAACTCAGATCTGCCTTGGCAGGCAACCCAAAAGCGATTGTGGATCCCAGGGTGAACGGATTATCCTTGATGAGCAATGCGCTTGAAGTCCCAGAAGGTGGTCGCAATGCAGCGTTGGCTTTGGACATTGCCGACCAGAAGCTTCTGAGCTACCACAAATTAGTTTCTTCAGGCCAAGGTGAAACAGCGATGATTCGTTTAGCCTCTTATCTAGGATCCATGAGGGATAACATCAATAACCTGCCGCAGCAGGCCCATGCCAATGGCAAGATATGGCTCCGGGATGTGTTTAAATCCATTCTGGTTGCAGCCAGCCGATTGACACATCAACCGAATCTGATATCTGCCCTTGACTCATCAAAGCCGCTGGAGCAACAAATAGATGATTTGGAGGCAACCTTGAAAAGGCCTTCAATCTGGCAGATGCCTGGTGGGATTGATTATGGCGCATTGCGGCCGGATCAAAAAGGGGATCCGAATATCACCCGCTTAATCGACGCATTGAAAGCAGCCTATGATGAGGCGGCTAATGTCTCACCAGGCATGTTCGGTCACACCTAGAACCTATCCGGGAAACGTCCATGACGGGCATCTGCGTTGTCGCTGTGATGCTCGAAGCCTCATTTACTCTCTTGTAAATTCCGGCTCTGCGCTTCTCGTTCCTAGCATCTGCTCCGCCCTGAACATTTCTCGGATAATTTCTTAATTAAACGCTCTTCCAAATTCCTGAAACGTTCACGAGATGACCCACCACACGGTATAATGATCATGAATGTGTTATGGGCCTGATTGAAGCGTATTGTTCACATGCCGACCTTATTTCCTGAAATTCAACCTTACCGCACCAACTATTTGAAAGTCTCAGATATTCATGAGCTTTATATCGAAGAGGTGGGCAATCCTGAAGGCTTGCCGGTCGTCTTTCTCCATGGTGGACCGGGAGGCTCGATCTCCGAAAATCATCGGCGGTTATTCGATCCGGCTTATTACCGAATCATTTTATTTGATCAGCGAGGCGCCGGTAAAAGCAAACCCCATGCGTGCCTGGAGAATAATACGACCTGGGATCTGGTCGCCGATCTTGAGATCATTCGTGAGTCTTTAGGGATTGAGAAATGGCTGGTTTTTGGCGGGTCATGGGGAAGTACTTTGGCTTTGGCCTACTCAGAGGCCTATCCGGAATCCGTATCCGGGCTCATTCTTCGAGGCATTTTCTTATGCCGCCCTGAAGAAATACATTGGTTTTATCAATCCGGTTGTCATTGGCTTTATCCCGATCGGTGGGAGTCCTATCTTGAACCTGTTCCACCTGAAGAACGCCATGACATGGTCAAAGCCTATTATAGGCTTTTAACCAGCGAAGAGGAATCCATTCGTCTGAAGGCGGCAAAAGCGTGGAGTGGTTGGGAAGGCTCTACCTGTAAATTAATCCCCAACCCAGAAACCATTTCGGACTTTGAGAGCGATTTAAAAGCCTTGGCGATGGCCCGAATCGAATGCCACTACTTTATTAATAATTGCTTTTTCCGCAAGGACAACCAACTCTTGAGCGATATCGATCGCATTCGCCATATCCCAACCTGGATTGTCCATGGGCGTTATGATGTTATCTGTCCCGTAAAAAATGCTTGGGATTTACATCGGGCCTATCCTGAGGCGCAATTGAATATCATCCCGGATGCAGGGCATGCCTATGACGAGCCAGGAATTTTAAAGGCCTTGATCGAGGCAACTGAAACTTATAAAACCCAAGCCCTTCAATCAGGGAAAACACTCCTGTCTACAAATTCTTAATGCGTTAGGCTTTTAGAGACATTAACCATTCGTATGATGGCTTTAGCACGGACATCCCAGTTATGGTGCTTAACACACAACCGATAGCCTTGATTGGCGATATCTTGTAATTTTTCCGGTTGGTTGAACAGCTGTTGAACCTGATTGGCCAGATTATCCAATTCACTTAATTGGTATAGGCCAATGGATTCGCCATCTTTAAATTCAGAGATAAGCCAAGGGTTTGCGTTGGCAATGCAGGCCGCTCCCTGGAGCATGGCATAGAAAAGCCGTTCATGGGTGCCTTCGGCGTGGGGCATATGATTCAAAGCAATCTTTGCGTCATTCATCATCTTGACGGATTCCTGAAAGGGCAAGGGCTCCCGAAATTCAATCCGGCCCTTGGGCGCTTTGAAATTTTCCACCCAGCCATTGCCGTACACAACCATTTTAAAATCGTGTAACTGCGCCACAATTTGTTCTCTGTGATAATTTCGGATGAGTAAATCCATATCTGACAACAAGGCATGGGCCTGACTGGCATTCAATTGAGCCGGGTCTTTCCCGTTCTCAACCAGGTGAAACCAGAACAATTGATGCAGTGGAATGGTATTATCGGCAATCGCCTCATCAAGGGTATTCTGAATCGGCTGATGATATTCAGGATAATGGGTATCCAATTTTTCTTTCAAGTTGGCATAGTTGCCAAGCGAGCCCGAGAAGAAGATGTCGATAGGCCTCTCATCAATGGGTTTAATCTGCTCGACATAGGTAGACCCTGCATGAGGCACAAAACCTTTGACCTCTGGCCCAGGGATGTAGGCATCCCAAAAGCTTTCATGCGACGGATCGATGAATCCAACCGAATAGTTTTGGATATTTGCAGGGACGCCGTGGATATGGTGAAACGGGTGATCAATATACCAGGCAAATAAGGGGATATTCAGCCGGTTATAGATAGGTTCGTCTTGAATGGTCAATCCGTATCCGACAGAATTAATGGCAAAGAAAAACTTGGTATTTCCCTTAGATAAACAACTATTAAGCTGGCTACCGGCCTCTGGGGAGTTGACATCCACGATGGTTGATTGGTATCCCAGATTGAGAAAAGCCTGGTTAAGATCGCCTACCATACCGCCAAACAAATCATACTGGCTTTTGGCATATAGGAGAATAATCTGCTCTGCGTTTTGATTCTGGTTCATTGTATCAATCGAATTGATTACTTCTCTATATTAACTGAATTTACGATTTATTGCAGAAATATGAATGAGTAGTAGCCGATTTCTGAGACGAGGGTCTATTCAAATCAATTTTTATCAATCTGCATTGAAGACTTCTTTTTCAAAACGATTTGTTCACCAATGGAAAGCAGGAGCCATTCGTTTTTTAGCAACTGAGTACTCCATTTTGGTTTTCTAGCTGGCCCGAAATCATGCTCCCTTCAATCCGAAATTCAACTTCTCATTCAAAAGATTGAATTTAGGAGCCGTTAAGCCCTAAAGATACAACGCTCACTGTAAAGATTAATGCCTGAAATATTCAGATAATAAACGATAGGGCGATACTCCCTTATTCCTGTGGGTGATTAATCAAATTTTCTGCTCTTGGCAGCCTTAAGGAGAGGTATGTTTCTAAAGGCGCTGGTTCATGACCGCTACTGCCATAGCCGGTATATCGGCTATTTTGAGCATGCCATTACTGTCTTCTACAAACATGAGATTAAATCCCTGGCGGAGCTCTTTGGCTGCCTCGGAAACCTGCTCCCTCAGAATCTTAACCTCCAACAGGAATACATCGCCCTCACCGACCTCTTACGTTTAGAAACCTTAGATCTTCCTCCACCGTTACTGGAGGATTATTTTGACCAATTTTCAACACCGTTTCGGCTCGCCCATTCGGTGGCGTTGTCGTCTTCAGTCATTCTGTTGCTTCAAGGGATTGGCTATACCCTACCCACGGGATATCAATCCGCTGCCGGTAATGTTCAGTTCCAACAGACGGGCAATACCCTGAACG
>JANWKX010000162.1 GCA_025451145.1 Vampirovibrionales bacterium | reverse complement strand
TGCAGCAGGAAGACAGCGAGATTGAGTCTCTGATCCAGAAACTTAAACGTGATGATAGACCTAGCATCAACCCAGACTTAAAGCTTCTGCAATCATTGGTTCAAAAGCATTTTAAAGATCTCCAGATACATTTGTTCCCAGCTCTTCAATCCCAATTATCCCCGGATCAAATACAACAACTTGCCAAACAAGTGGAGCAAGAATCCTTAAAGTCTCTTCAAGCCAATATTAAGGGTGGGCAAACGGCTCGATCCGGGAAAATTCAATAACAATCTCAACCCTTTGAGCCAAGGCTTTGGATCAATATAATAACTGAGGCACTGACTGCTGGATAAAAACCGTGGTATTAGGCATTTTAGTCTGATAGAACGGCAAAGGGTTATTATGTTCATCCAGAATGGGGCAAACCCGATCATGGAGCCATTTGGTCGCCAGCCATTTTTCACCCCGTTCAACTTTCAAACCCGCATGGCAGGACATCAAATCCGGTGAGCCATCAGCTAAAATGTTGTAAAACATAATGGCCTGCCCTCGCCGTGGTATAATTTTTAGACCCAGTTTTGGAAAAATGGTTTCCCCACCGCCTTCAACCTGGTTGAGGTAAAGTAACACCGTGATAATCCGTTGCCCGGTCAAAGCCAAGTGATGCCGTCCGCCCTCTCGATCGGGTGAAAAGAAGTCGTAATGGGTAACATACTCCTGGGACACATCATAATGCAAGACCTGAAGCATCTCCCCATGCACGACCGGAATGCCCGTTAGACGAGCAATACGTTCCTCAATCTCAGTAATCTTCGGGTCCTCATAGAAATAAAAAAAGGCCGCTGAACTCGATCGATAATCTTCAGGCCGATACGACCCGTCTTTGGGACTAATGGTCAAGGAGGGCTTTAATCGAGGGGATGATAAACCAATCAGGTAATCGCATTCCTCAGACGTGAGAAAATCAGGAACACTGTAAACTCGAGGCCTGTCACAAAGCCTCTGGATCTTAAACTCAGCACATTGAACGGGCATCCCTTCAAAAGGTTCCATCTCCTGGCACCCATCATTGAAACACGGCTAACGCTATTGTATTCGTCAACTCAAAGGAAGGTGTCCGATAAATGGTGGAGTTTGCCCTAGGCAAAATCGCTAAGCCAGTTGCCTTGCAAGCCTATGGGTCCAGGCCTCCAGGAAGTCTTTAAAGTTGTTGCCTCTGGGGTTTTGCTGATATCGCTTTGCCCAGGCCAAAACATCTCGAGCAAATTGGTCCACAGGGCCGTTAAATTCCTTGAGGGCAAACAAAAACTCAATCATCATAATCATGGCCCATTGGTTTTCCTTGAATTTCGGACTTGCGAAAATGGTCCAATCATCCCCAAAAAGCGTTTTAAACAAGGGAATGGGGTTCTGTTCATACTTGGCCCGAATCTGCGGATCTTTTCGCATAGCGGCAATGGCGTTCATCAAAATTGCCGGATCGATTAACCATTCAGACTCCGGAACAGACGATAAGGTATACCAGGTGTGCTTTCCATATTGCGTTTGAAACGCAGCAATCTGGCCCATCACGTCCTTGACCAACAGGTTTAGCTGAGTCGCTGGAATACTCGCACCGTTCACCTTGGTCTTGATATATTGAGACAAGGCCTGAACCACGGCAGGTTCCAAAGAAGCCAATGCGGCTGGATCAGATGACTCTCCAGAGAGGTTTGCCTTTAAAAAGGCTGGTAAGACAAGGCTTTGTCCAATTTCAGTATAGAACGCCCTCTCTAATTTGGCGCCCACATCCGTATTTTTAGGGTTTCCGGTTTTAAGCTGTGCCATGGCTGTCGCCAACCGGCTATTCGTAGGCAGGATTTGCACAAAGGACTGGCTCAAGAATTTACGATTTTCCGCATCTCGTTGCTGACGAATCTCCTGGACAACGCCTCGGTCCAGAACATCCGAGCCGTTCCAGAGTTTAGCCGAATCATAACCTTGATGCTTCAACGCAATATCAAACCTCGGCAGGTAATCCACAGCAGGGGCGTGATAAGAATGACCTCCCTGGCCATGCGTCAAAACATATTGATCCAGTTCAGACTGATCATAGGCCGTTTTCCCAGCCCATTGAAATCTTAGAATATCAATATATCTCAGAGGAATAGGCTTTACTGCCAGCCTTCTTAGATTATTTTGGTTATTGGGGTCTTTAATATAATCCAGAATCAAACCCATTTTGACATTGGAATCCAATGCGTCCCATTTAGCCTGTCCCCATTGACGTTCCAGTTGCATCTTGGCAAACATGCCCCATTCCAAAGGAACTGTATGCTTCTCCAGGTAGTGCATGATGTATTTCAGAACATCCACCGTCGCATGAACATCGGCTTGGGCATCGTGGGCTTCGGTCAGCTCCTGCCCCATCAATAATGCCCAAGTATTATCCAGCTTTTTACGGGTGGATACAAAAGGGTGAATCCGCTGAATCAGAATCATCGGGTCAATCACGAGGGCCGGTTCAATTTCACGAAGCGCCCCTCTTGTTTCCCCAGTATCCCCTCGGCGAATCGCCGCATTGAGCAAAGGAACATCAAAGCGGGAATTGTAAACCACTAAGGGTGTCCGTTCCGGAATCGCAGCAGCCTTTCCACGACGAATCTCCGTAATTTCATCGTCCAGACTCGTGGGTATACCGGCCACCATCTCATTGGAAATATGGTGAACTTTGGCTGCGCCAGGCTGTATTTGGACAGCAGAACCGTCTTTTAACTTACCGGGATTATAAAGCCGATTGCCTTCGCTAGCGTAATCTATCTCGCCCCCAGGCTTCATGGGGGTCCAAGCCAGTTGAACAATCCGCACATGCTCTTCATCCTGATTGGCTCGGTCTTGGGGTCTCAGCTTTCTGCGATCATCCTCAGACATATATTTATCCGTGGTTTCAGTATCCACCACCACGCACCCTTCGTCATAAATGGATTTTCGATGGCGGATGAAAGGGATATCCAGGAACTGTTCACCTTGCTGATTGATATAGGCTTCCAGAGTCTTTTGATTCTGCAAGGCTCGCTCTTCTGCATTATCTTCAATCAAGGTATGATACACCGCCAAAGGAGCCGTGGTATTGCTTTCGCGGTACTGCTGGAAATTATTACGCATCGCACGGATAGAAGGCTGTGGCTTTCCATCTTTGATCTGCGTCCCTTCTCCCAAAAGCTCACGAAGCGCCTGGATTAAGGCTTGGTTCTGGCCAGACTGATTTTGGCCAAAACGAACGGGCCAGTACGCTCTGAAATATTCTTGAGATAGTCCGGTCCCAGGTAATCCACTGTCTGGTAATTGAGCGCCAATGTGCGCCAAGTTTGGATGGACATTGGAAACACGACCCAATGTCGTTCTGACTGGCTTATAAGCCAGGTTTTGGATGATTGTTAACGGGGCCATCTGTCTTTAGACTCCTATGAATCCAACAAAAAGAACGGAAATTGTGAGATTTGAACCAGTTCTTCAAGCGTCAATCCACCCGGACCTGGTTGTCCATCTTGATGTTCGCGTTTTGCTTTCTGGGCCGCCTCTGCCATGCCATAGCCAAAGGGGCGTTCCTTCAGGCTATAGTTCCAATCAATATTCATTTGATCCTGAAACGCCTTTGCAATGGTGTTAGAAGGGATCACAACAGCCATGTCTCTGTTTCCTCTAGATTGTCCAGGCTTTACATTGCTCTTAAATCCAGATTCACTGGTATTGGCTGAACCAATCACCACTTCGGATGATTCTTTTCCATCTTTTTTATAGGTAAAGACCGTTGATTTAGCATGCAGGCGCTCACCCGTGGTTTTAAATTCAGGATAGTAACGAAGGAGTTCAGCCTCACGAAGCTGCTCTACCATCCAACGGGTAAATGGGAATTGGCTGGTCACGCTATCCGAATGAACAATACGTACCGGGATATGTTTATTCTGGGCCAAATCAATGAGTTGACGACCGATATCCTTATGGCAGGCGATAAATTGCTCCGCTTCTATTCCTGCCAAATCCGGTCGTTTCAAGGCCTGTTGAAAATAATCCTCGATTTCTTCCCGTCCATACTCTGATTTTGTTTGTCCGGGTGCCGGATCAAAAAAGTAGTTGTACTCCATCGGCATGGTATTGAGGATTTTGATGGCCGGATCGGCAACAGGAGACACCGGCGGCAAGCTGGCCTGTATGGCTTGCAAATCCCTGCGATCAGCCGGATTTCTCAACATTTGAGGCAAATAACCGGTGATTTGCTTATGAGGCCATCCTCGGTTGGTAAAATGTTGCTCCCAGAATTTAGCCACAACCCAATCCTGATAGAAGGTTTGCGCCTGCAAATTGGCCACTTCAGGGCCTTGAATAGCAACCCCCATATCCCAATTGGCGGCAGAGTGGTTACTCATGTTCATCCCACTCACCAAGGCGGTCTTCCCATCTGAAATTAAGAGCTTGACATGATAAATATTGGCCAATTCCCTGGGATAGGGAACGACTTCAATCACATCGGTTGTAGAGCCGGTTTCCCGCTTAATTTTCTCATTCAGCTCCCGCAAATATTCAATCATGGGGCGGTTATTTCTATCCCTGGGCAGGATCGGATGCCCATTATTGTCATAGGCGTATTGGACACTGCAATCCAGGAGGATTTGAAATTTGACGCCCGCCCGGGCTTTCTTCTCAATGTTATACAGTATTTTCTGTTGCAGATACCAGGGCAGTTCACTTTGTGCCCCTTCCGGATTAGCACCGCCCGGGACATGGATATTATCAAAATCATACATGGCAATCTGGGCATAATGCTGGGTCTTCTTGAGCATATCCAACCATTGATAAAAGATATTCTCAGCTCCCATTAAGGTCTTCACCTTGGTTTGAACCCGTTGTTTGCCATTGGTTCTCACAGCAATGACGTCCTCAACAGGCGCCAGAATTTGCTTTTGAGGTTTACCTATCTTAAACCAGGGCGCGATGACATCGGTAAAAAAGTGCCCTAACGCCGCCGCTTCAGACCCATAGACTTCTTTGGTATAGCCGCTGCGAAGGGCAGCCTTTGAAAAGCGTTCCCAAACATCAATGGGTAACCTGATGGAAACCTCTCTAAAAAGCTCGCTATCATCTTTAGCGGAGGCTGAAAATCTTAGCGTTCTGGATAAGGAAACCCCAGGCATAAACCGATCTCCTGAGGAAGTCGGATTCAATGCCGCCATCGGGATTTGGGATGGCGATTTAGCGTGATTGCCTCGACTGGATTTTAACGGAGCCTGGCTCAACGTTGGAACAGATAACCGAGATCGTAAGGATACTATCGACATGGCCGGAGCCTCCGACTCATGCATTTTTGAAATTCAAAATTGTTCTGTTGCCACGCTTTCAAGCTGATACCCCCTATTTTGAAATCTTTCCCACAAGATAAACCCAAAATGCCCAACACCTGATTGCTCCCTTACAAGGTGATGTTTGCTACATAGCGCTCAAATACATCTGCCGCATACCCAAAAATCGATTCAATTGCCTAAAATCGGATGCTCGCCTCCTGTCACGATAACGTGAGATTCCGTTTTACAACCTCAAATATCCGCGTTTCCGTCCAACGATATCCTACAAGAAGGCCTGCTTTGAATAAAGCCTATTTTTATAGTGTCTTAACAACACTTTCCATCCGTCAACCCGCTTATCTGTTTAGAAAATCCCATTTTTGCGCGTCCTTACTTTATAGCAAGCTCACACCAAACCTGGCATCACAAACCTGCAAGTGTAAAAAAGCGATTCCTTTTAATCATAATTCAGATATCCATAAGAAGATGCCGCCAAGTTTTACACTCAAAATTAAACATTTTCTTACTTCCCTCCGATACGCCTATCAATTCATCAATATATAGACTCGTATATTCGGCAATAGAGAGGGGTAATCAATGGGAATTCATTTCAATAAGCAAGGGTCTCCCTACAACATGATAAAACCAAAGCCAGCTGGCCCACCGGGTCCTCCCTCCAGCGCCAGTGGCGCACCAGCCCCAGGTAGTGGTGACGGAATGCCAATCGGAAAAAGCCAACCCCCCAGCCCAGGCGGGGCAATTGAAATACCAGGTGGCGTTATTATTCCCGGAGCCCAACCCGCAAAAAGACTTGATATCAGTGGATAAACGTCATTAAAACTAAAACGAATTGAAGCAAAAAACAGGCTTAAGTGAAGATTTTAAGCCTGTCTTTGCTTGTTTTCGATTCGACACTTCATCCGAAAGAAAAGGATGAAAATAGGCAGATCTTTTTTTGATTTTTTTTCAGCCAACTATCGGGGAACATTTTGCTTGGTCCTCGTCTAAAAAGGTGTTAAGAGATATTAGCCATCGGCTTAGATGCCCCTACTGATTTAAAAACTCCACTCCAACACCTGATTCATAAACGTTGCTCTCTCTTTCCCCGCCATCAAATTCTCCTCATTTTTGGTGGGGTTTTTATTTGCCAAAGAAAATCGAACTCAGCTTAACAAATGGTAATTATCGGTTGTATTCAAACTTTATGCTATTATAGAATAGCAGTTTCCGAGTTTGTGGGAGTGGGTTAGAGTCAAACGATATCAGCATTTAAGTGATGTGAGTCTATGGCATGTCGGTCGTGAATTCATTGGAAACCCAAATTCAAATTCGATCTTTTGACCAGGATGATGCTGCCGGGGTAGAATTTGTCGTTTTATCAGTCCTGCAGGAATGGGGCTTTTTACCTTCGTCCAAGGATCAGCAGGAGATTGAAGCGCTCTACTCTCAAAGCCCTTTTGATGCCTTTTATGTGGCTGTTACGCCCGAAATCGGTGTCATTGGCTGCGCCGGAATTGCGCGTCTTGATGAGCAATCCTGTGAACTTCGTAAAATATATCTTTTAAAACGCTTTAGAGGCCAATCTATTGGTCAGCAGCTTTTGAACGAGTGCCTTAATGAAGCTCGAAGCCGAGGCTATCAAAACTTACGGATTGAACTCAACTCAACGATGGCCACCCATTCACCGTTCTATCAGAAAAACGGCTTCGTACAAGCTGTGGGCGAGAAACCGACCAACCCCTCGGCCGACTACATTTTCATGAAAACCCTTTAACCGCTTCTGATTTAAGCTCGGTCTTGAAGTCCCTGTTAGGGCTCTTTGGGTAGCTCTGATTCAGCAGGCAGCAGATCCAGGGCATTATAACGGTTCATTGCGCTTTGGCTCCCCGATGCCACCCAGTACGCTACAGCTTCCGTAATGGCTTTCAGGAGATGGGGCAATTGCTGCTTTTCTTCATCTGAGAAATTGGCTAGCACATAATTGGCCAAATCCCACATTGGCAATGGGGTGTTAATCCCGATTCTCAAGCGCGGAATCTCCTTCTGCCCCGTGGCTTCAAAAATGGAGCGCATACCGTTATGAGTCCCAGGGCTTCCGCTGGGCCTGAAACGAATTCGGCCAAAGGGCAGGTCGATATCATCATAAAGAACCAACGTCCTCTCAAAAGGGAGATGATAATACTGAATCAGCTTCTGGTAAGCCTCACCAGAGAGGTTCATGTAGGTTAAGGGCTGTGATAAAATCACTTTCTGCCCTTGAATCATCCCCTTTCCCACCATGGCGTTCATTTTAGACTCCCGCTTCATGGGAATATCGTAGGCTCTGGCCAGATAATCCACGCACATAAACCCAATGTTATGCCGAGTCAAGGCATACTGCATTCCTGGGTTTCCCAGTCCCATAATCAGAAAGGGCTCACTCAACGGATAATCCTTATTTTCTGTTTTCACCCGATGTTATCCAAGAGAAACGAATGTCTTTGATGGATTTTTGAAGTACAGACCTCTCGTTTCTACGGTTTCATCCTATAGAGAAGACATAAGGGAGTAAACTAAAAGTAATGCTTTTGAGAAAATTGGGGGATGGGGCGCAGCCCCAAAAGAGAACCAGGGAGGGGTGTTGGGGAGGGAAAGGCCCCAACGCTAAACATTACTTTGTTAACTCCCAGGCATAAAAAAACCGTTTGATGCAAACAGGCAATTTTCGATTTCAGGATGTTTTTATTCAAGTAGTGAGGGATATCAGTTTGCATTTTTTTTGGGTGTCCTTAGTGTCCTAAATTACATGGGCGTCGAGGGGTATATTGTTATGATTGATCCAAAACAGACGACTGCACTGTACATTTTCGAGCGACTCGCCGAAGGGCTGGGGCTCAGTCTCTTGTTTGGCCTGGGGACCTTACAGGGTTTCCTGCCCAG
>JANWKX010000161.1 GCA_025451145.1 Vampirovibrionales bacterium | reverse complement strand
CTTTTGATTTGTCATGAGACATCATTGCCGCCTCTAAGGCTTCATAAAAAGGGCGCTCATCCGGCTCAACAACATCCTCAGACAGAATGGATGTGATGCTGGAAATTTCATTGCGGACCGTTTGAAGGCTCATTTCATCCTCCGATGAGGATGAAATGGACGCGTCAAATGATTGACCTCGATTATAACCTGTTAATCGGCCTGCCGATTGAATTAACAAGGTCGCAAGCTTTTCCAAGTCTTCCTCAGTTAGTCTTAACCCACCCTTGGCCATAGCGACAGGCTCGACTTGAATCGAAATTGGAATTGGAACCGCTTGAGAAGATTGCCCCGCATACCCAGGCGAGCTGGAGTTGGTTGCCAATGGCGGTTCCGAAACCCCAAAATCCTGCTTTAGCTTTTGGATTAATGCCTCTGAACTCAGTGCGGCTTCTTGTTCTTCTAGGAGGTTATCAGGGAGGTTGGGATTTGAGTGAGGTGCTATTTGGGATTCAGGCAGCATCTCTTGGCCTTTTATGGGCATTGCCTGGCTTTTAATCACCTCTGATGCGGGGGATGTGTTCATTTGCCTGCGACGCTTCAACTGCTGCTGATGAAATTGGGCTTCTGCCAGCAAATGCCGGGTCCTAGCCGGATAAACCCGTTGCAAAATATGCTTGTTACGTTCAGCCGTATAAAATTTCTGGAGTGCCTGGTGATAGAATTTCCGCTGGTTCTCCGATAAACCTGCTCGGTAGATCGATTGAAACACATCATACATTTGGTAATATGCCTGAATATCGGGGTTTTCACGACCTTTATCCCGATATCTGAGCTTATCCAGGACCAATTGCGGGGGATAGACCTTTTTCAACAAAATGGCCCCCAATTGATTATCCAAATGTTGAAACGGATAAGATGCCAGGGCAGGAGCCGACATTTCCATCAACAAGCGAAACCCTGATGGGGGAAGGCCATGGCGAATCACTGAAAAAATCTCCAGAATTTGCTTTTCTTCAGGGCTTAAATAACGATCCAGGATATGAAGCAAAATACTGGCGCAATCCCTGGAGAAGGCCTGATTTTTAAAGAGTTCCAACCATATCTGTGGATCTGGGTGCGCTTCATAGAGCTTGGCAAACGCTTCTAACAGGTAGGGTTCACCATAAAAGGGCGTTGCAAAAGCCAAGTTGGTTTGCTGATTTTGATACTGGGGGCTCCAGGCATGAGCCAACGATTCGGATTCCTCCGGTGTTAACGACGGTAATCCGATGTGGGTTGTCGGATCAGCCACAGGAATATCCGAAAATGGCAGTTTTGTGCCTGAAAGAATTAATTTCACATTGGCAAAGCCCAACAGGAAATTAAAGGCATTCTTCAGCTCTTGAGAGCGAATGGCTTGCTCCGGGGTGACCAGATACTCAATATTATCAACCACCAGAAGCAAGGGCAGATCATAGGCCTGCCTTAACAGCATTTCCAAGGTGGCTATGGGATTTTCGCCTTTGGGTAATGCCGTATTCTCAGGTTGAACCGTATAAATCAAGTATTCCACCAGAAAACGGATAATCTCATCAAAATCCGTGTGCCTGGAAACATCAAACCAAAGAAGCTGCTCCTTTCCACCGCCCATCATTTCCACAACAGCCCGAATAAAAGCAGTCTTCCCTCGCCCCTCTGGCCCGGAAATCAACAACACTTTTTTCTGAGGATTGTTCAGGTTCTCAATGGCCTGAATAATCAAGTTTTTTCGATTGCTAAAGACCAGCGGCTCATAACGAATAGATCTGCGGGTCACATTCAAGGCGGAAAGCATGTCACGCCGATCTCGCATCTTATAAGCCTTATTTTGTTGACGCTTGGGGACAAATTGCCCCGTAATTAGACGTTCAACAACGTGTGGCTGGATAAAATAAAGAGGAGCCTGAGCCATAACCATGCCGTTACCAAGTCACTCGCAACAATTTTATCGACCGCGATGTGAATTCCTGAAAATCGTGGGTTCCGATAGAATGATTGTACTATGGAAAATTCATCGGTTTGGCACAATCTCCAAGCAAAGGCTTCCCAAATGCTGGGGGCTTCCTTAACAATAGAGGCTCTATCTCAGTTTCAGCAGTTATATCAGTTGCTATCCGAGGCCAATCAAAGCGTTAACCTGACACGTATCACCACTTTAGAAGATTTTTGCACCCGCCACTTGTTGGATTCCTTGACTGTAGCGCCTGAATTAAAAGCGTTACCGGAAACCTTCTCACTCATTGATATTGGGAGTGGCGCAGGGTTTCCAGCGTTACCGCTTGCCATAGTCTTTCCCAAAGCCCGTATTGTTGCCGTTGAATCCGTTCAGAAAAAAGCCCGATTCATCAAAGAGGCAAGTTTAACGTTAGGATTATCTCATGTTGAGGTGATTTCCGAACGAAGCGAGATTCTAGCTCACCAAACCGCTTATCGAGATCAGTTTGATATCGCAACCGCAAGAGCTGTATCGGCTTTAGCAATTCTAGCAGAACTTTGCCTACCCTTTGTTCGTAACAATGGGCGGCTGCTTGCCATGAAAACACTACAAAGTCTTGAGAAAGAACAACCGGAGGCCCAAGTGGCAATCCAGACCCTTGGCGGAAAGATCGATCGAATTCTGGATGTTTCCACCCAGGATTTGCCAAACCGCGCTCTCGTGATCATTCAGAAACTCAAAGCCTCTCCCAAAGAATATCCCCGGAAACCCGGAATACCCGAGAAAAAACCCTTGCATTAATTCACATTAGGGTTTACTAGGCCTTGCTCGCCTTGCATTTGCTTTTGGCTTATAATACGAATGCTTTCATATGGTTTAAATGAGGACTGAGCAAAACTGTGATTGAGACCGTTGAAAAACCACAGGATGCCCCCCCAGTGAACTTTGGAATTGAGGAAATCCTCAAAAGCTTGCCCCATCGTTATCCATTCTTATTGGTCGATCGGGTGACACATATGGACATCGGGCACCAGATTAAAGGCTATAAAAACGTTTCATATAATGACCCCTTCTTTCAAGGGCACTTCCCTCATTTGCCCATTATGCCCGGAGTTTTGATTGTTGAAGCGTTGGCCCAAATTGGCTGTATTCTGGTTTCAAAAATGCCTGAGGGTGAAGGCAAGCTGGTTTTATTTGCGGGCATTGACGGCGTCCGATTCCGAAGGCAAGTCGTCCCTGGCGATCGTCTGGACTTATACGCGGAAATCATCAAAATTAAAGGTTCGCTTGGCAAAGCCTATGTGAAAGCCACTATAAATGATGAATTAACGGCAGACGGAGAAGTTTTATTTTCACTGCTGCCTAAAGTAAACGGGGAGCGTGCATAATGGTGCTGATACATCCTACCGCAGTTATTGATCCCACGGCCCAACTTGGCGAAAATGTTCAAATCGGGCCTTATAGTGTTATCGGAGCTGGCGTCGAAATTGGCGATAATACCATTATCTCCTCTTCGGTCCGTATTGAAGACAGAACCATTGTCGGGAGTAGTTGCCAAGTATCACCAGGTGCTGTTTTAGGTGGCGCTCCGCAGGATTTATCTTATAAAAATGAGCCCACTCGCGCCCGCATCGGGAACAATAACATTATTCGTGAATGTGTCACCATTAACCGGGCTTCTGGCGAGGGAAATGAAACCGTTGTGGGGAATAATTGTTTTCTCATGGCTTATAGCCATCTCGGGCACAACGGAAAACTCGCTAATAATGTCATTTTAGCCAATGCCGTTCAGCTCGGAGGTTACGTAGAGCTGGATGATTATGTCTTTATCGGCGGCGGTTCAGTCATTCATCAATTTGTCAAAGTGGGTCGAATGGCCTTTATGGCTGGCGCAAGCGCATCTCGGATGGATCTGCCGCCATTTTCAATGAATGACTCTCGTCCTTGCATGGTCATAGGGATTAATACTGTTGGTTTAAAACGCCGAGGCCTCTCTAGCGAGGATCGCCAGTTGATTAAAAAGGCCTTTTATTATCTTTGGTTCTCCGGCTTGAACCAGGCTCATGCCATTGAAGCCGTTCGGGAAAACATGGAAATCAATCCCTATATTGAGGAGTTATTGAACTTTGTCAGTACCTCTAAACGCGGGATCAATCCCCCTCGTAAGCATGGAAATATCCAAATGGCTGAAGACGCTGAAAAGGCCGAGGAAGAAATCCTAACAGTATAAGGATAGATTGATGCGGAGTCGGATTGGCATTATTTTAGCGGCAGGTAAAGGAACTCGGTTGAAAAGTGACCTGCCCAAGGTTCTACATCCTGTCTTAGGAAAAAGTATTCTCCAACGGGTTGTTGAAAGTCTTCTCCCGCTGGACTTGGAACGATTGATCCTTGTGGTTGGCCACCAGGCTGATCGGGTTCAAGCGGAAGTGACTCAATGGCAACTGCCTTGCCCGATTGAGTTTGTTATTCAAGAGCCCCAGTTGGGGACGGGGCACGCCTTGATGCAGGTTTTACCAATTCTTCCAGCTGATACCCAAACCGATGTTCTGATTACCTGTGGTGATATGCCTTTAATCCAGACTGAACGTTATCAATCGCTACTAGAAACCCATCTTAAAACCCATGCTACGGCTTCACTAACCACCGTTTCCATGAAGAACCCTTATGGGTACGGCCGGATTATTCAGGAAGATGGCAAATTCCTTAAAATAGTGGAAGAAAAAGATGCTTCTCCTGAAGAAAAACAAATTCCATGGGGCAATGCCGGTATTTATGCCGTGGATTGGCCTGTATTTTCCAAATACCTGTCTAAGCTGGATCAAAATAACGCTCAAGGGGAGTTTTACCTGACCGACATGATGGGTCACCTGGTGAAAGAAGGTCACGCGGTTTCGACGGTGGTATGGCCCAGCGAAGATGAGATTCTGGGGATTAACAGCCGTCATCAATTGGCCGAAGCCACTACGATTTTATCCAGAAGAACGGCTGATCGGCTAATGACGGATGGCGTCACCTTGATTAATCCGGACTCAATGGCCTTGGCGCCTGAGATTAAAGTGGGAGCGGATACGGTTATCTATCCCGGATGCTACCTGGAAGGCCAAGTCGAGATTGGCTCGCATTGCGAAATTGGCCCTCAAACCGTGATGCGAGGTCATATTCAGATTGGTCAAACATGCAAAGTGGTTTCTTCCTTTTTAGAACGTTTTGTTCAGGTGGGAGATAGAACCTATATTGGACCGTTTGCTCATCTTCGAGATAACGCCATCGTCGGCGAACAAGTGCGTATCGGTAATTTTGTTGAGGTCAAGGAAACGCGTTTTGGCTCCCGCTCCAATGCAGCCCATTTATGCTACTTGGGAGATGCCCAGATTGGGGATGACGTGAACATGGGAGCAGGTTCGATTATCGCCAATTATGACCCCATCCGTGACCTGAAGCATGTCACCGAGATTCAAGACGGCGTTAAAATTGGCTGTAACAGCGTTTTAATCTCTCCTGTGGTCATCAAGAAAAAATCCTCTGTGGCCGCGGGCTCCGTCATTACGGAAGATGTTGAATCCGGGGATCTGGCCATTGCGAGAGGACGTCAGGTGGCCATTCCGCAATGGGTCAACAAAACGTTATCTGCCATGGAGCAGGCCAAGTCTAGCGAAGATTCCTCCTGCACCCTTCCGACATAGTCAGGACAATTTAACGATTTTTAAAACTGTTTGGAAAACTGCTTGAGCAATACAGGCACATCCTGTTCGGATACAATCACCTGACTATGATTACCAATTTCAGTTTGATGATAATGTTGGTTCGGCAGAGTCGCAACTTCCCGG
>JANWKX010000160.1 GCA_025451145.1 Vampirovibrionales bacterium | reverse complement strand
TTGATGAACTTCGAGAAGGCGATTACGTGGTTCATCAGTACCATGGGATTGGGCGTTTCGTAAAACTGGCTCAGATTGAGATTGACGGTGAAAAACGAGAATACCTGACCATTCAATACAGCGGCAATGACAAACTTCATGTGCCTGCTGATCAGGTAAATCTCCTGTCTCGCTACCGCGGCAGTGGCGATACACCACCCAAACTCAATAAAATGGGTGGGATTGACTGGAGCAAAACCAAGACCAAGGTTCAAAAATCCATCCAAAGCATTGCTCGGGACTTAATGGCCCTCTATGCCGCCCGCTCCAGAAGCCGTGGATTCACCTTTGAACCTGATTCGCCTTGGCAAGTGGAACTGGAAGAGGCTTTCCCCTATACCGAAACCCCGGATCAGTGGCAAGCGATTCAGGATATGAAAGGGGACATGGAATCCGAAAAGCCCATGGATCGTTTGATTTGTGGTGATGTGGGCTACGGGAAAACCGAAGTTGCCCTTCGGGGGATTTTCAAGGCGGTTTTATCCGGGAAGCAGGTTGCGATCTTGGTCCCAACCACCATTTTGGCGCAACAACACTTTAACACCCTGACGGATCGCTTCAGTCCCTACCCCATCCGAGTCGGCTTGTTATCCAGATTCCGCTCAGCCAAAGAGCAAAAAGAGGTCATCGATCGCTTGATTCTGGGTGAATGCGATGTGGTGGTGGGCACCCATCGTCTCTTACAAAAGGATGTCCGATTCAAGAATCTGGGCCTTGTCGTCGTGGATGAAGAACAACGCTTCGGGGTGGCTCACAAAGAAAAACTCAAACAGGTTCGTAAAGAGGTCGATGTCTTGACCTTAACGGCGACACCGATTCCCAGGACCTTATACATGTCCATTTCCGGCATTCGGGATATGAGCCTCATCAATACGCCACCGGTCAATCGTGCGCCCATTAAAACCTTTGTCGGCCCCTATAACCCGGCTCAAGTCCGTATGGCGATTCTCCAAGAAGTCGATCGAGGCGGCCAGGTCTTCTTTGTCCATAACCGGGTGCAAACCATTTATGCCAAGATCAATGAGTTGCAGGAACTGGTGCCTGAAGTCCGCTTTGCCGTAGGCCATGGCCAGATGCATGAACGGGATCTGGAAACCGTAATGTTGGATTTTGCCCAGCAAAACTATGATGTGTTGGTCTGTACCACCATTATTGAAACCGGTTTGGATTTACCCAACGTCAACACCATTGTGGTCGACAGGGCCGATCGGTTTGGACTCGCTCAGCTTTATCAGATTCGAGGACGTGTCGGCCGAAGTGAGACCCAAGCCTATGCCTTTTGTTACTATAATCAAGACCAGATTTTGACCCAGGATGCCCAGGAGCGCCTACGGGCCATTCGTGAATTCACAACCCTGGGCAGTGGCTACCAGATTGCCTTACGAGACCTGGAGATTCGAGGTGTGGGCAATGTCCTAGGGTCAGAGCAGCATGGTCATATGGTGGCCATTGGCTTTGATCTCTATTGCCAGATGCTGGAAGAATCCATTCAGGAACTTCAAGGCAAAGCCATTGAAGCTCGCTCGGATTCCATTGTAGATTTAAATGTCACCGCCTTGATTCCAGATAGCTGGGTGGGAGACAAGAACGTTAAACTGACGGAATATAAACGCCTGGCGGATATTCGATCAGAGCGGGCTTTGGATATTATTCAAGCCGAATGGAAAGATCGCTTCGGGGAAATTCCGGCTGAAACCCAGCAACTGGTGAAATTGGTCCGCTTGAGAATTTTAGCGACAGAACTCAATATTTCGATGATACGTGAAGATCAAGAATACATGCGCCTTTCAGTGCCCTATAGCCTAAAAGAATGGATGAAATACCAGGCCAAATTGCCGCCTGAAATTGGGAACAAAGCCCGCTGGGTTCCAGCTGTCACTTCCAAAGAAGGCAGTAAGCCGGTGCTCTTGGTGAAACAACAAGCCATGAATGGCGCAGCCCAGATCGACTTTATCGAAAAGTTGTTGGAGAACCTCAAGGCCCTCACTGAAGAGCCTGAAACGACTCCACAGCCTGGCGTCAAAAAGTGAGATTGATTTTAATTCTTTTACTGACCGTCGGTCTCGCAGGTTATATCGGGTTTTATCTCAAAGTTCTGGTTGATAGCCTTTGGGATTGGTGGGTTACGCCTAAATTATCAGACATTGTCCTTCAAAGTTCCGATTCGTTGAACTTGAATAAACCCCTGGATATCGTCATTCCGGCCCGAAACGAGGCCGCTAAAATCGGGCGATGCCTGGAAAGTCTGGAGCATCAGACCTTTTCAAACTTTAACGTCTGGATGATTGATGATCGATCAGACGATGACACAGGTCTTATCATGCAGCGCTTTACCCAGGAGGATGATCGGTTCCATTTGCTTCCAGGGAAAGAGCCGCCACCTGGCTGGGTGGGGAAGGTGAATGCAATTTACCAGGCCATACCTCATCTCACTGGTGATTGGGTTCTGTTTTTGGATGCCGATACCTGGCTTCATCCGGAAAACCTGGAACGAACCCTGCAAATGGCCCAAACGCACCCAACGGATATGCTGACGTTACTTCCCACACTAGAATGCAAGACCTTCTGGGAAAAAGTCTTATTGCCTGCCGTGGTTTTATTAATTTCCCGGGTTTATCCACTGCGCCAAGTCAACGATCCTCATTTTCCCCAGAAAGCCATTGCCAATGGGCAATACCTCCTATTTCGAAGTTCTGTTTATCAGGCCATTGGCACCCATGAAATCGTTAAAAACAGCGTGGTTGAAGATTTGCATTTGGCTCAAATTGTTAAAAAAGGCGGCTATCGCCTAAGGTTGGTGTTAGGCTTACCTTATTTCAAGGTCAGGATGTATACCTCTTTTCAGGAGCTTCGGGAGGGCTGGACGAAAAACCTGTTTATTGGTAATCCCGACAAAAGCGGATGGGTGACTGTGGGAAAAGTCATAGGACTCTGGCTTTTGGGGCTTTTACCGTTTATGGCCGTGGCCTTAACTTGGGGGTTGAAGTTGCCAACCTGGCTCTATGGTCTAAGTATTGGGGCCTGGGCCATAATGACGTTTGCCATCTGGGTTAACCGCAGTCTCTACAAAACGGTTCCATCCTTTTGTGTGTTTCACCCGTTGGCCATGGGGGTGGTGGGTTATTTTCTCTGGGAGTCCCGAAAAATGGCGCTCTCACAGCAAGGGGTTCGTTGGAAAGGCCGTTATTACAAACCCGCTTCTTAAAATAACCTTACCGACGAGCAATCGACGGAGCTTGTCGCGTCAAGGCCACTTGCGGATAAATCTGGTTCAGATCTTTCAAGACCCACTCAATGGGCGTATGTTTGCCTTCGGTGGGATGTAAGATATCTGGCTTGGTTAAATCCTTTTGGGATCGGTGAAATTCCCCAAGATCAATATGATCCAGATTGCTAAAAATGCGGGCGCGGGGAACATCAATCGCCTTGACTAATCCGTTAAGATCCTCCTCATAGGCAGTTTCGCGTGGGGGAAGATACAACACACTGCTGAGCGGCAATGCCCCATCGTTATAGCGATATAAATGTTGATTTTCGCCCTTGGCGGATTTCGGACTATAGGTCGGAATATTGGACAATTCCAGATTCATAAAGTTCAGTAAGGCGTGAACCGAAACGATATAAGACGGTAAAACCGTATCGATCAAGCCGTTTGGCACGGCTGAAACGGTTCCCAGGATTGCCGGAAACTTCAAGTTAAATTGGGTTTTCATTTGAGGGCGTGTATAAGGGTTTTCCAGGTAACTACCGTAGATGACCAGCTTATCTTTAATCTCATGGGCCATCGGATCATTTGTTTCCGTAAAATCTTCTCCGGCAACCATCTCTAATGGGCCGGTTCTATTGGAACCAGGCTGAGAATCATCAAAATTATCCCATTTTAACCCACGAGTCAGGTTCGTCTTGTTGAACATATAGGTCAAGTAGATCAAGCGATCCCATATTTTACGAATAGGAGAGTGATTTCTAGGACGCATATTTTTAACAAACCACTTGGGCGTCAATAAAGGCGATCCATGAAAGGGAACACTCACGGCAAAAAGGGTGTTTACTTTACTATAAATGTCGGACTGCTCCATCGCCTCTTTGGCAATCATCCCTCCCAGGCTATAGCCCACCAGGAGAAGCTGCCGATCATCCGGTAAGGCATCAAAGCCCTGATGCAAAGCGTTTGAAAACTTTTGAGATTCGTATTGAATGGATCTTTGAGAATCATAAAGATAGATATAGAGCTTATAATGCGCTGCAAATTGGGCATCTTGGAGGGCTTTATTTCGAAAAACTTTCCACCAGACCGTCCATTGAAACTCTTCAGCCCGACCTGGAACCAGAACCACCGGAATCCGAGCGCCCAAAGGGGCATCATCCAGCGTATAAATTCGATCCAGACCCACGTGGAGAAAGCGTTTTAAAGTCATCGGCATCCGGCGGGAGTCCGGGATCAATTGAGTAGAAGATATCCCGGAAACCATGGATATTGCAGGAGCTGATGGCATTAAAACTGCCAAAAGCGTTAATCCGAGGGCGAGGTTTTTCCACATAGACTTCAAGTTCAACATTTGATGCACTAACGCTCCAACTTGCCTATCAATGATAGATAAGAATGGATACATTTAAGGGGACTTTATTTACCTTATCGGGTGCTGAATGATTCAACAAGCCACTGTTCAGAGGAGAATTTGCTAGATATTTGAGCTTATTTATTTTGCTAGCTACTTTATTTTTAACGATAAATCAGGTTCATTGCAAGTCTTCAGGCCGTTTAATCAGCAATTTGCATCCCCCTTTAATTGGAGGATTTAGCGATTCAAGAGACAAATTATTGGTTATAAGGATGGGTCTCCGTCAAATAGTTGACCAGTTGGCCATCATGCTCCAGGAGCAATGATTCAAACGAAATGCCCCGACGCTGAATCTCTAAGGCAATGTCCTTGGCTCGCCACTGGGTGGTAATAACAATCACTTCCACCGGATGATCCACCAAATAGGTTGGAAATCGGATTTCCTGACCACCGCCCGGGACAAATGTCCCGACCTTCTCTATATCTGAATCCACCACAATGGGAAACCGAGAGGCCTCTAGACCATATCGATTGATAAAGGCCGCAGCCTTACCAGTTCCACCCCATAAGGCAATCCGTTTCCCCGATTGATACAGCTGATTTAATTGCTCGGTAATGGTAGTCCGGTGCACCTTGGTTTGTTCCATAAAGCGTAAGGCTTCATGAGCGTATTCTAATTGCTCCGGCTTGGAGCCGATTGCCGCAAATCCATAGAGGACTTCATCATTGTACCCTCGTTCCACCAATGTCACTTTGGAGCAGCTACGGCTCAGCAAGCGGGTTAAGGAATGCGTCGTAAAGTGTGAGTTATGTTCATAAAAGAAGTCGGTGGCCCGAAAGGTCCCAAAAACCCGATCAATACAAGGCACTTCAATACACAGTTGGGTCTCCAGGCCATGCCAATTGGCCGCAAAGGCTAAGGATTGGACAAAGCCCAAGGGGTTCATCAGGTGTTCCAAGACATGGCGGCTGATAATCAAATGGGGTTGATACTCGGCCAAATGGATCATGGGATCGAATAACTGGGCTTGGGCTTCGATGGCCCCGCCCTGGGTTTCGATGGCCGAATGGGGGTCAAACCCGATGAAACGGCCTGATGGGATTTCAGCCTTTAAGGCTCGAAGCAAGTGCCCATCGCCGCATCCAATTTCAACCACAACCGGATTTTCCGGCCACCGCTCCTTGATGCGGTTTCGGATCTGTTTTAAATGCTCGTGCCAAATGGTCCCCTGGTTAAACATCAGATTGGGCTTTTCGGAATAAGGGACTTCCTGGTAATCAAACTCTGTATTATAGACATGGCCACACTCGACACAGCGAACAAAGGATAAAGGCAACCGCTTCATGCCTTGAGCTTCCGCTTGGGATTTTGGCCAGGCCAGCGTTGTGAGGGGTTGACGACCTCCAGGATAAAAGGTCACCGCGACAAAATAGCCACACGCCGGGCAGGTGGTGGTGTGCAGGATCTCCTGTAGGGGGTATTTTTCAGGAGTCGTTGTTTTACCCATTGTTAAAACATCAAGATTATCCATCGTCGGCACTTATTCTGTAAATTCACTCTCCCAAACCAGGATGGGTATCATGGTCTCCTACTCAGTCTAGCACGCTGAGGTCAGATAGACGCCAACGCATACGCTAAAAATCCTCTTTTTGGTTGGGGTCATTCCGGTGGAATCGGGATTCCTCAGGGTTAAACGCAAACCGATGCGGGTTGTGATAAAAAATCCCGAATGTCTTGAGCCGATTGATTGCCTTGTTTCACGCAGTCATTTAATGCAATGCCTTTTCGATAGTTTCCGGTTAAAAATAACCCTGGCGTCTTTTTTAAGGCATTTTC
>JANWKX010000159.1 GCA_025451145.1 Vampirovibrionales bacterium | reverse complement strand
CTTGAGCGTAGAGCACATGATGGTCGGCATCCTCGTTGAGGATATGAAACTGGCGATCATTCAGGCCGGTGTTCTTCTGATCCAGATAACCGGCAATACTGGTCTTAGGATCCGTGTCCTTATTACCAAATAAGGCCCATAAATCCCGTCGAAAGTCTTCATCGTTATATCCGGCCTGTTGATAAATCCGCTGATGGGCCACCGCATCCACAATTTCGGCAAAATCATACCAGTCAATCTTTCGTTTTCCTTGCTGGGTATAGTAATCAATAATATAGGCCTTCAAAGCCAAGCGTCGCGTTACATCTTGAGGGGTCGTCTCGTCACGAAACCCTGCCAGTAAAGCCCTAATCTTATCCAAATCGAGCTTTAAGATGGACTGAAGCCCCAATAATATCGCAATCGCCGCTGTGCCTCTTAAGACCGTCCGTCGGCTGACCCCTTTTGCAGGATTCGCACCGATGGCTCCAGAAGTATCCGATGGTGAAGTAGAAGCATCGCCTGAATCAGCAGTACCGCCATGGCCTGGGAGCAGATGGCCCAGTAATTCACGCCTCGTCGATCTGGCATCCCCAATATTTCCTCGAAAATGAGGTTTCAAGTTCGTCTTGGCATATTGTTCGCCAATTGAATAATTATTCAATTCAAATGCCCCGGCTTCACCCTGCGATTTACCTCGTAGCGATATAAAGTCAACACATTCCTTAAAATTGCCTCAATAAAGATAGACAACGTAAAACCTATTGTACGAAGCAAGTGTTTTGTGGTTTTTCGGTCATCAGCTAATGCTTGCCCTAAAAAAGATATCTCTAGGTATCTAAAAACCCTCCAGGCCTTACCATCGCAAGGAACCCAGAGGGTTTTTAAAGTTTGAGATGCTTCAATGAACGATTACTGCTATCGAACGCAATAGAGCATTTCGGTTAACGTACCCGTAGAAGGCCTACAAATGAGTTAATCCGCCTGTGTATGGACAGTAATCATATATCCCGGAGAAGATTTTAGCGTTGCATCCGGCGTGAATTCAACCTCTGTAGCATTTGGGCTCACTTTAATAACAGCTTGGCGGAGGTAGCCAATTAATTCTTGAATGGCTGCTTTGCTCGGCCCTTTCAATGAACTACCCAGATTCGACAGGGAAGCCCTTAATTTAGTCGTTAAAATAAAATCCGGCCCTTTGGCCATTTGCACCGCTGTGGCAAGATCAGGTGCGGTAATTTGCCAGTCACCACTAAAACGCATTTGGTTTTTGGCTTGTGCTTGACTGCTTGCGAGGGAAGAACGGGTTACAACTGAAGGGATATTCATCGAAACTAATTCCTTATTTTTATAACTAACCATATTCGTGGCTTAAAAGAGCGCCTATTTAATCTATGGATAATAAAAACCCTCCACTCATACAATTGCTCAAATAACCCATTTTTTTTATATTTCTTAACTTTTTTGATCTAAAAAATATCCAATTGAAAGCGGTTTTCAATGTGGATTGGGCGGCAAGCATTTCTTTAAGGATAGCAACCCTGCAATTTGACGCTTTCGGCCCAAAGCATTTGGCTTATTCTGTAACAGATTATTACGTTTTTACCGAAAATCCTTCAGCCACGCTTTGTCGAAACGATAACCCCATTATCCAGAAATAATTTATTTTTCTCATGAACGAGAGGAGTCAGTATGTTAAAAGCAACAGGTGATGGCGGAGGCACTCCAACTCCGAGAAATAATAGTGCAACAAAGCACACGCTAAAAGGTGATGTGCAACAATATGGCACCGATACGAAACATCTCTATGCGGCTGAACAAGGCGCTAGTCATAATGGCCAGTTAGATGGAGTGGTCAATGGCGCAGTATTGCATGCGGCCAAAAAGGTCACTCAAGATTCGGCTCATATCCAAGCAGATTTAAGTACACCTCAAGGTCAGCAAGCAGTAGAAGCCTACAAACACTTTCAGAAAGATTCGCAACTGCCGCCACCGACTTTAGGATTATTTAATAATGGAACGATTCAATCTGCTCTAAAAGTTGCAGCCGATAGGGCCAATTTTAATGTTGCATCTGGCGGAGCGAACTTGCAATATTTTACGGAATATATGAACGCTAACAGTGGTAACAACCCAATAAGGGAAATCCATGTCGTAGACAAATCTGGAGATGGGCCATCAATAGGTGAAGAATCCGTAAAAATAAATAAGAAAAAGGAGTGATCTCGCCAGAGCGTTAAAAAGCCTTTCTCTGAATCACGTTAATGGGAATTGTCGGCTGGAATAACCGGCTCACTTCAGGTTGTTTAAACAGTTCGTTGGCCAGTCTATGAGAGTACAACATGGCGCCTTCCGGCTTTAAGTGACGCGGATCCGCATACAGGTTCCCAAAAACAGCCACCGGCAGCTCTCCTAAGTCAATATAAGGCACATGGTATTTTGCCGGAATCGTCAGGGTACCTTGATGAAAAGGGCCATAAAATCGGGACTGTTGATACAGCCTGACAAACTCAGGTCGGTTGGGCCAAGTGACCAAGACCACCGGGATACGATGTTGTCGGCAATAGATCAACACGGCTTCCAGTTTCCCAAAATCAATGGGCGGCAACGGATCCAGGAAATATTTGCGGGCCTCCTCCGTAATCTGCTGAATCCCTTTTGGGGTCCGCATCAAGGGGCTTTCGGGCTTGGGAGACCAGCCCTTTAATGTATCTTGGTGATACTGAGGCAATAAATTCGGATCGCTAGGCTGGGCCTCAAGTGTCAAGGGGCCTTTGTAAGCAGAAACAACACCGATTTTATCCGCGAGATGTCCAAGGCCTGAGATGAACTTGGTCAATAGGCTGACCGGGGAAAAGGTGCGCCGAAATTGATGGAGCCCGCTAAAGGCTGATAGTAGCACTTCCTGCTTGACGTTCCAGTTAATCAATGGGGTTTTCAGGACAAAGGGCCACAGATGGGGATAATGGGCCATTAAAGACCGGTAAAACAATGATGGAATAAAAAAGTGGCTGCTGTCTCGCTCCTGGATTGTGGGACTCAGCTCCAGCAAAAGCAGTTTTGGAGGGCCGTAGCGCTGACAGTGAGCCTTCAAGTAACTGAGCATGACATCGTATTCGTTCCCCGGCAACCCCATGTTGAAGCTGTTCAGCTTGACAGGCGCGCCTTGCTCAAAGGCCGTTGTATCAAAGCCATTATTGGTTTGGGAAGTTCCTAAAAACAGAACATCCAGATGTTTTGGGTTCGCCTTGCTGATCAAGGCCAGTTTTAAAGGCAGGTAATTACCGTATTTGGCATTAATATGCTGATCCAGATGGGGGTTGCCCAGAAACAGGGCAACAGAACCATTCAAGACGAGGAAAAGCAAGATACCGATCAAGATGGGCCGATAGATTGAGAGGGATCTCAATGCCAATAGGCCTCCCTGATGGTTTGAAAGCCGACGCCGGAGTCGTTCAAGCTCCAGGTTATCCATCGTCATGTCGCTTGGGGTATCAATAAACATTGGCATCTGCGGCATCCCAGTGTTTCCTCATCTCGACCTAGAATTGAAAATAAATAAATTGCTGAGACTGAGACCCGCCCAACGTCACCAGACAATAGAGAAGAAAACTGTAAGCTGAGGCAATAGCCATTTCCCGCAATACCAGGCTTTTAAGGCTAAAACGATACTTTCGAATCAGCCAATGGCCCACAAAATACAGCAAAATGACGCCCAGAACCGTTTCTGTAGACATAAAGGTCAGCCCCGTATCGATATTCCAGGTCTGACGATTCAAATTGAGATTCACCCAGGGATTGAGCATGGTCAGTAAAATGTGATAGGCATCGCCAATGGTCTGAGCGCGAAAAAACACCCTGGCAATCACCACCCCATGAAAGGTGATAAGGACGGCCAGCAGTTCAGGAATCCATCGATTGAGATTCAGATATCTGCCCGTTTTGTAGAGACAGAGCATCAACCCTTGTAGCAACCCCCAGAAGACAAAGGTCCAGTTGGCCCCATGCCATAACCCGCCCAGGGCCATGGTGATAAACAGATTCCGGTAGGTCTTCAGCTTGCCTTGCCGATTTCCGCCCAGGGGGATGTACAGGTAATCCTTCAACCAACGAGAGAGAGAAATATGCCATCGCTTCCAGAATTCAGACATATTTCTGGAGAAATAAGGGGCATCAAAGTTCTCCGGCAGTATGTAGCCGAGCATCAAGGCCGACCCTTGAGCCATTAGGGTATAGCCAAAAAAATCACAAAATAATTGGACACTAAAGGCATAGCCAGCGACCCAACTGGTGTTAAAGGCTTGTAAATGAGGGTGCCCGTAAATGTTATCCACATAAATGGCCAAAATATCGGCAATAAAGACTTTGATAAAAAAGCCGTTTGCAAAGCGATGGATACCTTCCACAAAGCGCTTGTGATCAAAAATGGGAGCGCTGTCAAACTGGTGTAAAAGCTCCTTGGCCCTGACAATGGGGCCGGCAATAAGGTGCGGAAAAAAGGCCACATAGGACGCAAAGCGAACAAAGGAGGGATCGGGCTTTTCATCGCCTCGATAGATGTCTACCAGGTAGCTGATGAGCACAAAGTTGGTAAAAGAGATGGCCAGAGGCATAAAGACATCAAAATGGGCATGCGGGGCCGGGAGATGACAAAAGGCCAAAAGGGCATCCAGGGTTTGGGACAGGAAATTAATGTATTTAAAATACCCCAGCAGGCAAAGTTCGGTGGTCACCCCTATGATCAAAATGGGCTTTTTAAATTGGGGCCAACGCACCATGGCTCGGCTTAAATAATAGAAATACAAGCTGTCCGCAAAAATCACCGGGCCATAAATCAACCCATCCGGTGGGTGCCAGCTCATGTAAAACGTATAGCTGGCCAATAAAATCAACGGGACCCGAAACCGGATGGGGAGTCGCCAATACAGCAGAATCACGATGGCCAAAAAGAGGACATAGGTGAGGCTGCTAAATATCATGGCGTTGTCCCATACAGATCCCCTTCAATAGGCTGATGGGAGCATAGATACCACGAAACCGGGCGGAACAAATCAGACAGCCAGCTAGTGGGGCTTTATCCTCTATAGCCTGAGGTCATGAAGCGCCATTGGTGATCAATCCAAAAAGATGATTTTCACCGCCAGTCTTGTCATCACCTGCAACATCGGTTATCTTGAACATGA
Source organism: Vampirovibrionales bacterium (assembly GCA_025451145.1). Taxonomy (GTDB): domain Bacteria; phylum Cyanobacteriota; class Vampirovibrionia; order Vampirovibrionales; family JAGQHJ01; genus JANWKX01. The sequence continues at coordinate 470 of JANWKX010000159.1, read as the reverse complement.
GGAATAAGGTATTAAAAAGATGCTTTTACGCATTCTTACACTCTTATTAACAAGCATTCTTTTATTCCCTGGCGCTTGTATCGCCCAAGTTCCTCACTGTCTTGATGCGTGCTGCCAAAGCCCTCAGGATACCCTTCAGCCACTGGCCGACTCTCACAATCATCATCCTCAAACGTCCACGTGTTGCGTTTCCAAACCAACACTGCTGAACAATCATCAGAATTTTAAAAAAGGTAATCTACCAATCTTATTTGCCGGTACAACCCACCTGGCAACTGATTTATGTGAGACAAAACAAGTTTCTCAACATCAATCTCTCAAAGATCAGGCGTTTATTAAGGACAACTCCCGTCGTCATCTTGAGCTGGCGGTTTTATTGAACTAAACGGACTTTGAAACCATTGAGTCTGACATTGTTCAATAAGATAAAAGGAGTTTTGACGATGAAAAAAATTCTGTTGTCGAGTTTG
>JANWKX010000158.1 GCA_025451145.1 Vampirovibrionales bacterium | reverse complement strand
TGCCAGGTGGGTGTCCATGGGAATAAGCCAGCAGCGACCATGGTGTCTTTATAAAGAGGGGCATCCGCCAATGTCGGGGCAGCGCAATTCGCCCAAATACAGCACGAAACAGCGCCAAGGATGAGTGGTTTATACAAGCGTTTTAGCAGGCTGTAGAGCATCCTGTGGTCCTTTTTTAGTGAAGCAGAACCTAAGAGAATTGGATTTTATTACAGGTCTAAAACGCTTCCAGTTCAATTGACTAACTGGAGGCAAACAGGAGTGTTTTAGGATGAGATGATTATAAATTAAGGTATGATTTATCCTTCTCCACTTGCCCTTTCAGCAGGCTTTGAGTGAAAAATAATCTTGTTTTTATGATAGGGTAACGGCAAATACCTTTTGGTTATTATTAGGATGGATTAGAGGAGACAGCCAGAATGCGTCTTTCATTTTCGCCAATTCAGAAGACAGCAATCCCAATGTCAGGGACATTAAATAAATCGGTTTTATTTTCCGGGCAACAGCCTTTAGATGTCTCACAGCGTGTGTTGCAAACGCAGTATGCCATTCCTGGAAAAGGAACCTTTACCGGGCTTGATGTGCTAAGAATGGTGCAAACGGCACTCAAACAAGGGACTTGGGAAGATAAGTTTTTTGGAATTTATATGGATGCTATTTTTCATGGATTGCCAGTGACACAGGTAGATGACGCATTGAGACCGCTAGATGCTTTGGTGGATGCCGGTTATCTCAGTTGGAATCAGCCTGATACGGCATACCGATATAAATTAACAAAAAAAGGTCATCAGGCGTTGAAGTAGGATAGCGCCTAAAGCAAAGGTTATTTCAAGCGGATTAATTTAGATCAGAGTGGCCGTAATATTCCTGGATGTATCGGTTTAATCGTTCCTGAAAGGCTTCGATGGGTTCATCCGGGCTGGAGGTTAATCCGGTTTGGGCTATGTGTTTTTGGCGCTCTTGCTCGATAAAGACAGATAGAGGTTCATCGCTATCGGAATGATACCAGGCCCTTTCAGCATCCTGCTTAATGGACCAACCTCTTTCAGGAACCTGATATTCAGGGCGTTGCTGAAAAAACCAACGATCCAACATGGTTTTAAGATCGGCTTTAAATTCCTGAACCAACGGCCCATATTGGGTTAAATCGGCAGGCTTCAGTTCGTAAAAGGATTCATCGATGGGCTCAACGGTTCGCGGTAGAGATGGAAATACTTTCGGTTGTCCATAATCATCGGTCCCTGGTGTGAGTTTGGAGACTTGAACACTGATGTGAAACGGGGAATCCGCCGGATCCAAATCCCGACCTCTTTCCCAAAGTTTAATATTGATAGGCTCTCGCAATGTACCTGTTTTAAGGCGCTCTATTAGAGAAGCCTGTGGCGTTGCCACAGTCGCCTTGATATCTTCAATGGGCGAGCGTTGCTCGGAGGAATCATCTTGGGCTAAGAACACATCGGCTTGTAAAATGCCTGGATGCTCCCTATCGGGGAGCAAATAACAAGTGACTCGACCACGAATGCCAGGTAACCTGAGTCCCGCTTCCACCTCTTCACGGCGAAAGTCATGAAAAGGGCTAAATTTATGAACGCTTTGAAAGCGAAGTGTCATTGTAGCGGTCTCCTTCACAGGGAACTGAAAGTAGGGCCATTGTAATACAACCCACCTTGAGAAATTAAAAAGAAAGCTCAAATTTGTAACAAAATTATGTAAAACGGAAAGTCGGCCAGATTGCAAAGCCTTGTTGGGATGTTCAAAATATCGTGCAAACTTAGTCGGTGTTTTCTGAAAAAAATGGAGGCAAACGCACTTGTGTCACCTATTGCAGTGGGCTTTAATTGTTGCCCATAGGGTTACTTTAACAATTTAAGCGACTAGGCTAGAAAATCGCATAGACATTAGGTATAATGAAGTTGTTATGTAAATTGGAGTGTTCTAATCGCTTGACTGAAACCAATACTTTACTGTTGAAAGTAGATGAAAGCAGCCTTCGGGAATGGCTTAAGACTCGTCTTAGCGATGAACGTTTCCATCACTCATTGGGTGCCCAGCAAAAAGCGGCAGAGCTTGCAGTTCGATATAAGCTTTCACCGGAGCAGATTGAGAGCGCCAAAACGGCGGGTCTGCTTCATGATTGTGCGAAATTGCTGTCCCCGGAAGAATTGTTGACCTATTGCCAGTCTCATCATATGACGATCCCCCAGGAAGAAATCGCTTCCCCGCAGACGATGCATCCGTTTGTTGGGGCCGAAATGGTGCGTCGTGAGCTGGGAATCTATGATAACGAGATTTTAGACGCCATTCGATACCATACTACCGGGCGCGCTGGGATGTCCGATGTGGAAAAAGTGGTCTATATAGCCGATAAAATTGAAGAAAATACGCGTAATCCGCTTTATACCCAGAAAATTAACGCCCTAATCCATGCCCCCCAGAATAACCCTCTGGATACGGTCATTCTCTATATCCTGAATTCCACCATTACGTTCCTGATTGAAAAAGGGCAAATTATTCACCCCCGGACCATTGAAGCCCGGAACGATTTCATCCGACTCAGTAAACAACGACACGAACCCAGGCCGCAGCAACCATAGGAGGATACTGTTTGACGACGAAAATCACACCTTATGAGATCGCAGTTTTGTCCGCAAATCTTGTGGACCAACGCAAAGGAAAGGACATCATCGTATTAAAGACCGAACAGGTCTCTTCCATCTCCGATTACTTTATCATTGCCTCGGTGGATAGCCGAACTCAAATGATGGCACTGGCGGATCATCTGGTTAAAGCTCTCAAACAGCATCATCTTTCACCCCTCAATCAGGATATTGATAAGGCAGGACGTTGGACCTTGCTGGATTACGGCGATATCGTCATCCACCTGTTCCACCATGCCGACAGGGATTACTATAATCTGGAGCGTTTCTGGAACCACGCGACTGAAATTCCTCAAAGCCAGTGGTTGAAAGAGGAAAAACAGGCTTCTTAATTTAGAACGAAAGAAAGTTCTCTTTTTGGGGCCGCTCCCGGGTCAAGCCCCTCCCTATGGGTTTATGAGTGCATTGATGCTGTCCATCACCATGGCGGGTGTGATGGATCCCATGCAGGCGTTGGTTTTCAGCCGACAACGAGACTCATCACAAGGTTGGCAGGGGAGTTCCTGGTCTTTTTCTTTGGAGAGCAAAATCGTGGGCTGAAGCTGGGGCGGATGGGTTCTTCGATAGGCGGTGGGGCCATAAATCCCGATTAACTTGGCTTTTCCGACACCTCCAGCCATGTGCAAAGGACCGCTATCGGAAGCCACGACAACATCGACAGTCTCAAATAGTGCCAATAAATCTGACAACGTGGTTTTTCCGGCAAGATTCAGTAGACGATTCTCCGGAATAGAATGAAGCCCTTTCAAGATCCGCTCAATGATTGGTTGGTCGCTTTTTCCGCCAACCAGGACCAGATTAAAATCGGTTTGTGATAACAGTTCATGGATCAAGGCCGACCAATGCGACTCAGGCCAGTGCTTGCTGTTCCACTGGGTTGCGGGCGCCAAGGCGATGGTCGGGGAAGATGGGTTGAAGCCTGCTAATATAGCCTTGATCCGATGTTGGTTATCATCGGGAATGGGCGCTAATGGATATTGAATCGGCCTATCATCACAGCCTATGGCCGTTGCCAGGGCCTTAAAATGCTGGATAATTGGGATCTCTGGCGAGAAAAAAGCCTCGCTGGAAATATCAATCTGGTGGTTATAGAAATACCTGGCCCCTTCACGGGCTGCTTTAAGGCCAATTCTATGGGGAATACCGGTTTTCCAAAGGGTTAAAGCGCTTTTTAGCAGTCCTTGGATATCCAAAGCCACATCGTATTGAACAGCTTGAATGTCCTGATAAAACTGTCGAATATCGCTCAAGGTCCGCCCCCATTGATGCGGTTTTCCGAGAGATTTGACCCAGGTTTTGCGTTGGGAAATGTGAAGGTGATCCAATTGGGGATGATTCAATAACAGAGGGGAGGCGTCTGTTTCAACCAGCCAACCAATGGTGCTGTTGGGATAATGCGCTCGAATCAGGCTTAAAACGGGCAGGGTTTGAATCACATCCCCAAGGGCGCTCAGTCGAACCAGCAGGATCTTGGGACAGGCCGGATCTTTGAAAAAATCGTTCAATGGCAGTGAATCACTTTCTGTTAATGAATTGGCCAAACTTGCCGATATAACCAGTATAACCTTCCTTCCATTCTACGAAAGCCAATTCGATTTACCAACCTGACGAGACAATCCATGTCACCCGTGATCATGATCATACTCTTTGTTGCTGTATTTAGTGCCCTGGCTATCTGGATTATTCGTTCTGAGCGACAGGTCCTTGCATTAAGTTTTAATGGACCTGCCCCTCATGGCAATAATCCCAACCTAATTGATTTTCAGCGCTATATGAGTGAAGGAAACCGCCTTTATTCAGCCTATCACTATGAAGAAGCCATGCAGCAATACATGGCGGCAGCTAAGGTCAGCCCCCAGGAGGGCGCTCCTTATTATCGAATGGGGAAAATTTATCAGGCCATGGAGAATTTTCTTCAGGCCGAATCCGTTTTCCAAAAAGCAACGGGGCTTTCCCCAGATCTGGTAGCAGCTTATTACGATTTGGCCAGGATCCAGCTTAAACTGGAAAAGCCGCATGATGCCCTGCTGGCCATTAACCGCCTGTTGGATAAAAAAGTCGATGACCTGGATGCCAAAAAGTTCAAACTCCAAATCCTCATTGAGATTGGGGATTTTGCACAAACCAAGGCTTTACTGAAGGAGTTAAAGGATGCCGATCCGGATAATATGGATTACTTGGAACTATTGGCGAAAATTTCCTTGAAAGAGCATTTGTGGGACGAGTCACTGGAGTGGTTTGATGCCATGTTGTCCTTGGATCCCTTGGATCATCGTGATGTCAAATTTACCATTTACACAATGTACCGGGATCAAAAGGTCTATGATAAAGCCCTGGAAACCCTTCAGGATATTCTGGATACCGGAAGTGGGACCATGGGGCGGGAGGCGACACATTCAGCCATGGCCGATTGCTGGTTCCGGCAAGGTCAGGAGGCTTTTTCCCTTGGGAACTGGGATGAGGCCATTGAATTCTATGAAAAGGCTATTGGTTATGATCCCAACCTGGCCTATATTTATGCTGGGTTTGGACAACTATTTGCCGCTCAGGGCCTTATTGATAAGGCGATTGAATATTATGAAAAATGTCTTGATATGGGCTGTGAGCATCCCCAGGTGTTTCTGGAGATTGCGTATATTTATGAGGCTCAGGATGATTATGACAAAGCGTTGGAATATGCGTGCCAATCAGAGGCCTTGTTGCCAAGCCCTCAGGTCTATTATTATATCGGGACCTTAAAAGGCTGTATCGGTGACTATGAAGG
>JANWKX010000157.1 GCA_025451145.1 Vampirovibrionales bacterium | reverse complement strand
CTCCATCCTAGCCGGATCGTATTTTTGCATAAAGCGTTCACCCAGGGAGTTGGTTAAAAGACCACCTTCGCCTCTTACGGCTTCAGTAACAAGAAGCCCTGCAACCCCTGGAGGCCAAACCATGCCAGTCGGATGGAATTGGATAAATTCAAGATCGATTAACTCGGCACCGGCATCATAGGCCAATATTTGACCATCTCCGGTATACTCCCAAGAGTTGGAAGTGACTTTGTAGGCCTTGCCAATACCACCTGTTGCCAGAACAATGGCTTTTGCCTTAAAGACAACAAATTCACCGCTTTGACGCCAATAGCCCAAAGCTCCTGAAAGTTGCCCATCCTCTTTAAACAAATGCGTAATGGTACATTCCATATACACATCAATGCCAGGGGTGTGAACCGCCTTATCCTGGAGCGTACGGATCAGCTCAAGGCCTGTGCGATCTCCGACATGGCAAAGCCGAGGCCATGTATGGCCACCAAATGGCCGCTGCATAATCTTGCCGTCAGGGGTTCTGTCAAATACCGCTCCCCAACGTTCCAGTTCACGGATTCGATCCGGGGCCTCCTGAGCGTGAAGCTGAGCCATTCGCCAGTTATTTAAGAATTTCCCACCCTTCATGGTATCCATAAAGTGGGTTTTCCAATTATCATCGGGGGCGACATTTCCCATAGCCGCTGCAACACCGCCTTCAGCCATAACGGTGTGCGCTTTACCCAACAAGGATTTACAAACCAAGGCCACTTTCATGCCTTGATGCGCAGCTTCAATGGCTGCTCTTAACCCAGCGCCACCCGCGCCAATCACTATGATGTCATGAGTATGATTTTCGTAAGCTGCCATTTTAGAAGAACCTCACATCATGAAAGACGCCAGAAGAAACCATGTAGACATAAAAGTCTGCAAACCCGACACTGGCCAGACTCAACCAAGCCCAAAGCATATGATTCTCGTTGAGCTTACTGACTCGAACCCAGCCTTTATATCGTATTTGATTGAATTTGCTGCAAGAGAAACAATTCAGCTTGCCCCCGACCAGGTGCCGCCAAGAGTGACAGGAGAAAACATACAAGGTCAAGAGGAGCGCATCCAAGGTGATGACCAAGGAGCCCGTCCCCACACCGAAATGACCATTGAAGTCAAAGGAGTGGGCAACGTGAGTCCAGTGAAACAGCGTTAAGATGATGGCGAGATAAAGAAAATATCGATGCAGATTGGAAAGCACGAAAGGGAGCCCTTTTTCGCCCTGGTAATTATGCGGCATAGCTTCACCCACTGCACAAGCAGGAGGATCCATAAAGAAGGAGCGATAATACGCACGCCGATAGAAATAGCAGCTAGCCCTAAAGCCCAAAGGTGCCCAAAGGACGAGAAATGCCGGAGAAAATGCAACCCACCTCATCATTTCAGGAAATAAAGCTCTTAAATCCGGCGAATAAAAAGGTGACAAATAAGGTCCCCATTCATAATAGTTATTCTGAGCAGCTCGCCAGAATGCATATATTGAAAACAAGCCAAGCGCCAGGACGGTTAGCACAGGTTCAACCCACCAGGCATCACTCCTGTAGGTCTGTCCTAGCTTTTCATTCATACCTATAACACTGGAGTTTGCCATGATTCAGCTCCAATCACTACATCCATCCCACAAGGGGTATTTTCCAAACTCAATACGCTAATCATCTCTCAAAAAGACTGACTCACTTTTATCATAGACCATATTTGAAGCATGTCGTCTGATATATATCAAAGAAAGCGGTTTTTGATCTGCAATTTTCGATAGATGACCGATCAAGAGCGAGGATATTGCTTATTATCAGGATGCCTGATGTTGATATATCGCAATCGTGATACCGTGACGGTGAACGCGCTGGCTGCAGAAAAGGGGAGGCAAGGGCATGGTCAAGTTTATGGAGACCGCGGAAGTTGAACTGCGGATTCGAAACACCCGAATCATTGATTTAAGGGATAAAGAATATTATTACGTTGGCCATATTGAGGGCGCTTGCTGGATGCCCTATTCCTTAATGACCACCCAGGCGGAAGAATTGCTGCATCCAGAGGAGATTGTGATTTTGTATGATGACCACGGCGGTATTGGTCGGGCTTTTGATGTGGCTGATATGCTTGAACAATTAGGCTATCGGTCTGTGTACGTCTATAAATACGGCTGGGAAGGCTGGGAAAGGGGTCACCCTACCGCCCTTAAAGATTCTTTTTTCATGGCTTAACAAACGGGCCCTACAGAAGCGTATTCAAGCCAATGCGTTGATTTTCAGCAAAGAATCAGCCAGTTCGGTAGGGAGGAATCCTGGGCATTTCAATACAATTGAATAAAATTCAATTGACTTGAAAGGATTAACGGCAGACTCGTTTCACGCCAGTGACCGGCAGGATAATACCATAAGCCATAATTAAGGGGAGAAATTACATTATGGGGATGTTTCAAACCTCTATCGAAGTCAACGCACCGGTTGAAGAATGTTTTGATATGTGGGCTTGCCCGGATTGCCTGACTCGCTTTATGCGAATGATTGAATGTGCTGAACTAAAAGAGAATCAATTGGTTTGGCACTGGCGGTTAAACCCACCCCAAGGTGAACCAATTTGTTGGGATACCGCCATCGATATCCTTGAGGATCAAAGACTCATCTCCTGGCATAGCATGGATCATGCGCCAGCAGATGCCTCTGGAGCCGTACAGTTTGAAGCCGTACATCCGGATTTAACCCGAATGAACATTGAAATCATGATGAATCCGCCTATTCAAGCCGGTGATACGATTAATGAATTGTTTGGGAAACGGGTTGAACAAACGATCTTTGAAGATTTGGACAAGCTAGAACGAATTCTTAACCAGGAGAAACGAGAATTTTCCCATCGAAAGCTTCCTGAAAAGGAATCTTTGTTATCCACCCCACTGGGGAAAATGAGTGGCAAAGAGCATATCGAGGCTCATATTGAAACATAACCCATCTCAATCTGTGTTTTTAATGATGTCATAGTTGCTACACGGGGCGTTTGCTCCACCTGTAATGCAAATTTCAATCGAGCATTAAATAAATGAACGACTCACAACAATTATTAAATCAGGCAGGCGTTAAGCTTTATTCGAAAGTCATACAAGCTCATCTCTATGACGCTGCGATTTTTGATTTGGATGGGGTGGTGACACAAACGGCAAAACTGCACGCAATCGCCTGGAAACGGTTGTTTGATCAGTTTTTGGAAAACGCTTCAAAAGACCGTCATATTCCTTTTGTGCCCTTTGATATTAAAGCGGATTACAAGACTTACGTTGATGGAAAACCTCGATATGACGGTATCCAAAGTTTTTTAGCCTCACGCCGGATTCAACTGCCCTGGGGCAATCCCGATGATCCACCCAATTGGACAACGATTATCGGGTTGGGAAAAATTAAAAATCAATATTATTTGGAATTGCTTCATCAAAAAGGAGCGGACGTTTATGCCTCATCCGTTGAACTGATCCGGGAATTCAGAGAGAAGGGCCTCAAAACAGCCGTTGTCTCCTCCAGCAAAAACTGTCAAGAAATCCTTGAAGTGGCCCATATAGAGCATTTATTTGATACACGTGTGGATGGAGAAGTGGGAGAGCGACTTCATCTCAGAGGAAAGCCCAACCCTGATTATTTTCTTCAGGCGGCTCGAAACTTACAGGTTTTACCTGCCCGATCAATCGTCTTTGAGGACGCATTGTCCGGTGTAGAAGCAGGAGCCAAAGGGGGCTTTGGATTGGTTATCGGGGTTAACCGTGAAAATCAGGCAAGCGCGTTAAAAGCTCATGGTGCCAATATTGTGGTGGATGACTTGAGTGAACTTCAAGTTGAGGATTAATAATGGCTTCAACTGAAGATTGGTTATGGACTTCTGACCGGTACCTTCCTGAGAAGGAAGGGATCAGAGAAGTCCTTTGCGCCATGGGGAATGGCAATTTTGTGACCAGAGCCGCCGCTCCAGAATCTTCAGCCAACCAGATCCATTATCCTGGAACCTATCTGGCGGGTGTTTATAATCGGGCGACCAGTCTGTTGAACGGCAAAATTTATGAAAATGAAGATCTGGTCAACATGCCAAACTGGCTTTATCTGACTTTCAGGATTGAAGAGGGCAATTGGTTTAGTTTGGATGAGGTCTTGTTACTCTCCTATGAACAGCAGTTGGATTTGCGACAGGGCGTTGTGACCCGTACTTTTAAATTTGAAGATAAAGAAGGACGAGTCACCTCTTATCAAAACCGATGCTTTGCCCACATGAAAGATGCCCATTTGGCGGGATTAGAGATTGTTATTACACCGGAAAATTGGTCCGGACGAATCGAGATTAAGTCCGGGCTTGAGGGACGAATCGTCAATGATAATGTGAGGCGTTTTGAAGGGTTAAATAAAAAGCATATAGAGCCCATTTCCATGAAACAGATTAACCCTAATACAATCTTCCTCAAAGTCAGGACCCTGGCCTCGCGGATTGAGGTCGCTGAAGTTTCCAGAACAACGATCTTCATAGGAGGGGAGCGCTTTTACGGCCAAACTCAAACGTTTTCAGAATCTGGCTATATTGAGCAGACTTTCCAATGTGATGTCATTCAGGGACAAACGATTGAGATCGAAAAAATTGTGTCCATCTTTGCCTCTCGCGATCATGCCATGACCGAGTGTGGTCATGCCGCAATACAAGAGATTGAGTATGCACCCGATTTTAAAACATTATTAAAAACCCAGGAACAGGAATGGAGTATCCTTTGGGAACACTTTGATATCCAACTGGAGTTAAAAGATCCTGTCTGCAGTATGCGTTCAGCCCTGAGTCTCAGACTGCATATTTTTCATCTGCTCCAGACTGTGTCTATTCATTCCATAGACCTGGATGTGGGGCTGCCGGCACGAGGGTGGCACGGTGAAGGTTATCGAGGACATATTTTTTGGGACGATCTGTTTGTCTTTCCATTTTATATTTTAAGAATCCCAACGATAACGCGCTCATTATTATTGTATCGATATCGCCGTTTAAATGAAGCCAGGCGCTTAGCCTCATTAGCCGGCTATAAAGGCGCCATGTTTCCATGGCAAAGTGCGAGTAATGGCCAGGAGGAAACCCCTGAACTTTATAAAAACAAAATTACAGGTGAGTGGCAGCAGGATTTTAGCCATTTGCAACGGCATGTCAATGCGGCGATTGTGTGTAATCTCTGGCGCTACTATCAATGTACGGAAGATATCGAATTTTTAAACTTTTATGGCGCAGAATTGATCTATGAAATCGCACGATTTTGGGCCAGCATCGCAACCTATAATCCAGTTATTAACCGCTATGAGATTAAAGGAGTTGTTGGCCCCGATGAGTTTCATACCCATTACCCTGGCGCTAATAAGCCAGGCATTAATAATAACGCCTACACCAATGTCATGGCGGCTTGGGTGCTTCGATTCGCCCTTAAATTAAAATCGATTTTACCGCATCATCGTTACTATGATTTGGTGAAAAAATTGAACTTAAGAACCGATGAGTTTGATGAATGGAATAAAATCAGCCGGCAAATGAAAATATGCTTTTTTGGTAACGGTATTATTAGTCAATTTGACGGATATGAAACCCTTAAAGAACTGGATTGGGCCTCTTATCGTCAAAAATATACGGACTTGCAGAACATGGATTTTATTCTTCAAGCCGAGGGGGATTCCGTCAATCATTATCAGGTTAGTAAACAAGCAGATGTATTAATGCTTTTCTACCTCTTCTCCTATAGTGAGCTTAAGGACATATTTGAAAGGCTTGACTACCCGTGTGAAGAGGAAATGATTCCTAAAACGATTCAATATTATATTAGTCGAACCACTGATGGCTCAACCCTAAGTCGAATCGCTGACTCCTGGGTGCTGGCCCGTCAAAACAGGAGTCAATCTTGGGCCTTGTTTGAGCAAGCCATGGATAGCGATATTGAAGATATTCACGGTGGCAGTACTCAAGAGGGTATTCACCTGGGAGCCATGGGGGGGACAATAGACTTGATTCAGAGATGCTTTCCAGGGTTAAGACTTTTTCGAGATATTATCTGGGTTCAACCCGAATTGCCTGACGAAATGAAAAGCTTAAAATTCAGGCTTCGTTACCGAGGGCACACTTTACAAATCAATATCACCCAAAACCATTTCGTTGTCAGTGCGGGAGAGTCCTTTTCAAAACCCATTCGAGTCGGTTTTGATCTTGATCTCTATACCCTTTCGGCAGGGGAAACCTTACATTTCAGGCTTCCTGCAAAAAGCATGTCTTATATCTGATTTAAGGGCTTTAATCCTGGTAAAATATGGCCCCTAGGACGGAAAGGCCCTGATCTAAAAGGCGTGCCGTAATATCTTGGATATTCCTGCGATTGGACTTGGTCTCTGTACGGCCTAGCAGCACAATCCCACCACGATGGTCATCGGGCGGAGGCAAGGTCGGCTTTTTGCGATCGATTTGGGTATGAATCATGGTGAAACTGCCAAAGGATTTATCAGGAAGCTCTGAAAGAGTACGATTATTTAAAGGGGTATTGGGGGACAACATCATCAGATTGCCTGATGACGCGCTTTGGAACAAATCATAGTCATTGGATTGATGAAGAACGCGACCTGCCAATCGACTCAATTCTGGTTTATAACACTCATGGTTTTCAATGAGGAGGGTCTTCACGCCGTTTCCAGCAATCATTTCACTCAAGGTGTTAATCACCTTGCAATTCAATTCAAAATTCGTATGTTGGGTAAAATAGCGATCCGAATCATCCGAATGCTCAAGGGGATCTGAAATTTCAATGAAATAAAGCGTTTTTAACATCAAGGGCTGAATCCGAATGGCCAGATTATGATAAAGCGATTGAATATCCTGCCATAAGGTCTCCTTATCCGATCGAATTCTCCCCAAGACCGGAAGATGAAATGTGGAACTCGTCATATCGCTCGTTTTTATACCCCATCTAATGAATGCTCATGCATCCTATCATAGTGAGGGCAGCTCATATTAAACGTCCTCCGGGTAATGGATCTTCCTAAAGTTACTGTAAACAAGGGATATTTGGATGAGTATAGAGAGCTATTATTTTAAACGGATCCATTTGTCGATTAAAAAAATTTTCTTATGACATTGAAACCTCGCTTCTGTGTCATAAGTTTGGAGGCATATCCTAGCTTGGGCAGAAATTTAACTCGAAATTGCTTGGTTGTAGGCGGAGCCGGATTTATCGGCTCTCATATTGCTGAAGCCCTTTTAAAAGCTGGCTATGGCGTTAGGATTTTGGATAATTTTTCAACAGGCACACTCGAAAATATTAAGGCATTTCAAAATCAAATCGAGGTGATCCACGGAGACATCCGCGATCCTAATGTTGTTCAACAGGCATGTGAAGGCATGGATGCCGTTTATCATGAGGCGGCTATGGCCTCAGTCAATCAATGTACTCAAGCGCCAGACAAGGCCTATGCCATTAACGTCACTGGAACGGTTAATGTCTTTGAATCGGCCCGACAAGCCGGAGTAAAACGGATTATGCTTGCGTCCAGCGCAGCCGTATATGGCTTGAGTATGGAACCTCCCGTTAAATATGAAACACTGCTTCCTGAACCAATTTCCTTTTATGGGTTGCATAAAGCTATAGGTGAGCAATACGGACAACAGTACGCCAAAACCTTTGGGTTAGATGTCGTGTGCTTTCGCTATTTTAATGTTTACGGGCCTCGTCAATCCAAGGATTCCCACTATTCCGGTGTTATTTCCATTTTTGTTAATCGGATACTAGAGAATCTATCGCCTATTATTTATGGTGATGGAAAGCAAACCCGTGATTTTGTGCATGTCAAGGATATCGCCAAAGCCAATGTGGAGGCTTTGAATTTGGATAAACCGGGCTTTATGATTTTGAATCTGGCCTCTGGGCATCAATATAGTATTCTGGATATTTTAGATTGCATTCGAGACTATACAAAGATTGATTTTGATTTGGAGTATAGACCTGAGCGACGCCGGGATCTTCGTTATTCAGCAGCAAATATTGAAAAAGCAATGCGGTATCTTAGCTTTAAGCCTAGTAAAACGTTTAATGAAGGATTGATTGAATTAATAGACCTGACGCGCCAAGAGATTGCTTTAAAGAACACCATCATCACCAGCCATCAGGTTAAAACCCCTCAAGGCAAAAATGATTACCATTCAACGTCTTTGAGATTATGCTAAACAAAAATGAGTCCTGCTTGCCCTTCTAAAATTGAAAATGCAGATTTGATAGGGCTGCATACTATGCAACAACAAGGGCAAAACTTATGTCTTCCCCTTTAGGGCATGGCCTTGTAGGGTCAATGATTTATACACTGGCCAAAAAGGCTTCATTTTTGCCCAACAATACGATCTGGCTCCATATCGGCTTTTTTTTATTAGCCAGTTTGCCGGACCTCGATTTTATTCCGATTCTTCTCTGGAATTTGCCCAAAGATGATTTTCATCGGACCTATTCTCATTCCCTCATTTTTGCCGTTTTAGTTGGAATCTTACTGGCAAGTCTTTACCAGTTGATTTTTAAGCGACACCTCAAGCATTTGTTTTGGCTATTACCTGTGGTGATTGCGACCCATGGTCTAATGGATGCCTGCTGTCTGGATCTGTTTCCGCCTTGCGGGGTGATGTATCTTTGGCCGTTTTCCAAGCATTATTTTTATTTTAATATTCCGCATGTCTACAGCGTTGGCTCTTTTCAGGCGCAAGGATACTATACCCTTGAGGCATTAAGCCGTACATTTTTCTGGGAAATTATCGATTTTGGGGGGCTTTACGGATTGATTCTTCTTTTGCCCTGGTTGTGGGAGCAACTCAAAGAGTGGCTATTACTTTAACGCAAATTATTTTAGGCTGGGCTTTTAGGATGGATTGGAAGTCAGTTATTCAAATGATGTTGGGGAAAGCGAAATTTAATTTAATGGTAATCACAGTTATAAGATTTCTATGTTTTGGGTGCTAGAAGAGAGAGACGCTCAATTTATTATGGCAGTGATCCAGGAAAAATATCCGATTCCATTCTATAACCAGACTTCGATTGACGAGGACATTGATTGGGGTGGACTTGGCAAATTTCTTAAGCATCATTTTACAGCTTTGATCAGCCTGATGTTGACAGGTTCCATCCTGGGTTCAATGCTGATTAATGCGTTTTATCAGGAGCACTATCAATCGGATGCACTGCTTTATTTGGAGTCTGAGACTACCCAAAATTTAATCAGCCCTTACGGCTATCAAACCCCTATGCCCGTTGATGAAGTGAATCCCTTCAAAAGCAATGAGGAAATGTTAAAAAGTACCTACCTCCTTAATAAAGTATTTAATGCTTTACACGAAAAGCACCTGGCAACCCAAGTCCATTCAATCAACGCGTTAAAATCAATTCTCAATGCACAGCACCTTAAGGGTACTAAATTTATTCGCCTGACAGCCAACGCTGATACACCCAGCGAAGCGAAGGCCATCGCAGATACCTATATTGAAGTGTATCAATCCATTGCCCAAAATCTGGATCAAACCCCACTGGATGGGCGTAAAAAAACACTTCAGGCACAAATTAATACGACCCAGGAATCTCTTAATGATATTTCCGAGAAAATGCGCACTTATCAAGAGCAAAATGAACTGGTCGATGTCGATTCGCAAAGCTCTGAACTTTCAAAACACTCGGAAGATTTAAAGCGTGAGATCCAGGGCGCTGAAGCTGAAATGGCTGAAAAGAAAGCTGAAAGTGTTAAAATTCAAGCCCAACTGCAACTAGATCCTCAAAGTGCGATTAATTCCGTGGCCAAAGGGCAGAATGATGTCTTGACCAAAATGGCCATGGAACTCAATGAACTTGAAAAAGAATATCAGACGAAATCCTTAACCTATAAGCCTTCACATCCTTATATGGCTCACTTGAGCGAAAAAATAGCGGTATTACGGGATCAAATTGATCAGCAACTGAATGCAACCATTAGTGCTTCCGGTGGCAATAACCGCATCGTGATTCGGGATGATGTCCGTCGGGATATGGTCAAAAAGTTGGCTATGGCAGAAGCCGATTATTCCGCACTGGAAAGAAAGCGAGTCGTAAACGTCTCTCAACTCAATGCTATTGAAGGCACGATTAAAGCCTTTCCGACTCAAAAAATTACCTATAACCACCTGGAGATGGAACAGAAGAATTTACGGGTAATTCTGGATCGCCTACAGCAAGCCTTGGCAGATATCAAGATTGCCGAATCCTATCGTAGCCTTTATGTCTACTCAATGCCATCCTTGCCAGACAGAGCAGCGTTTCCAAACCGTCTGCACCTAATTGTCAGCTTGATTTTACTGAGCATCCTGATTCCCTTGATTTTGGCAACGTGTATTTATAACCTTAAACGGTACATGATGCCCACTGTGGAATATATTCAACAATGTCTTCATATCCCCATTTTAAGTACCATTCCCTGGTTACCCGATGAAGTGTCTGGTTTAACTCATCCGGATTTAATCCCGGCGTTTCAAACGCTTGCTTTAAGCTTAAAAGCCAAAGAGCAGTCATTTCAAACCAAGGCATTGTCTATCGCCTCTGTCAGTTCTGGTCCCAGAAAGCGTTCGGCAACCACGGTTAATCTGGCACTGGAATTGGCTGAATCCGGCCAAAAAGTCGCACTCATTGACGCAGATCTACGAAATCGGTCTTTGAGCAAAACGATTGATCATACAAGCCAACTGGAAAACCATTCCTTGACAAACCTGTTGATTCAAGTGAATCAGCGTCTTCAGGAAGATCCAGACGTGAGCCAGGAAGAATTACAATCAATGGTTCAAGCTGAAATGAGCCAAAACGCTTTGAATCCTAATTTATGGTTTTTAAGCGCCGGGCCGAATCCAAGATCGTCTTTTG
>JANWKX010000156.1 GCA_025451145.1 Vampirovibrionales bacterium | reverse complement strand
TCTTTACCATCCCATCGTTCTTTTTGATAGTCGATATAGGGAATCACTTCCGCTAGGAAATTCATTTTCATCAGGATCCCTACGCCCATATTGGGGGAATTTTTCAAGGACTCTCTTTCTGCCTGGGTTAACGCTTCTTCTTTCGTCAAAATCTCTTGAGGGACATGGATTTTCCCCAAGGCTCCCAATAAACCCGCGTAATAAACCAGATCAATAGTTTTCTCATTGAGAGCCATGCCTTCTGCGATGGATTTTGCAATCTGGGCAACTCCTTGAGAGTGTCCCAGGGTAAAGTCATTCCTGGCATCCACGGCATAGGCCAATGATTCGACAAAGAATTGCTGATAACGCCCCAAATCGCCAATGGCTTCAGTCAATTGGGCTCTCAGGTTTCGCAAGTCACCGATATCGGCATTGTCTTGTTTGACCAGTGATTGGGCTTTATCCAGGAGTTTTTGCAGGTGCAGCGAAGAAGCAAAGACTTTTGCCGTAGCTTCTGCCAAGTCAATGGTTTCCTGGGCATAATCAACAGGCTGATAGGACTCAAAAACCATCATCCCAATAGGGCTTAGGCTTTGCCCTTCTTCAAGTGGAACGGTGATCACTGAGCAAGCTTTTTCCTGGTTAAGCTGAGGCAATGGTTTCCACTGAGGCAGTGTTCCATCCTCGGCCATGACGGCCATGGGGTATCCCTCATGATAGCCTTGGACCACCAATTGGCTCTCATCGGATAAATCATAACCGATATTCCATCGTTCAGGAGGCACACCGGGGGTAGATGTTCCTGTCAGGCTCAAAAACTGCGCTTTATTATCTTCTTTGGAGATGGTCTGAAAAATGTGGCAAGCATCCATCTGAAGCATCTCTGCCAGGCTGACCGCAATGGAGTCATAGAGGACAAAGCCTTGATTGGAGCTAAATCCCAATAAACTGAGGGTCTTATCCAAAGAGTAGATCTGGATCAATTCTTCAAGCTGGCTTTTCAGCTTATCCGGGTCTTGGCTAACGGATTGACTGATTTTAGTGAGTAAATCATCGGAAATAAAATGTTCTGCAATAAAATCACCCATATTTAAGGCAAAAATCGCTTCAAATGAATCATCACCTGGGGGCTGGCCTTGAGAATGCTTCACAGTGGTATCCATCAGCTTTCCATCTTCCATCACTTCGGGGGGTGGGCTGTTATCGTCTTCTCGTATCCATGGTGTCGACCATCATCCAGAATCCTTTAAAAGATTTTACATCCTTTCGCCATGGAAGCATTCCTCTGAATGGGTGGGCTGATGCGAAAAAGGAGATTGCAAAAAAAAGCCTTATTCGGGTTGAATAAGGCTTTTGCTATTGAGGAGAGCACATAGCTATAGAAGGAAACCCTTATTGGGTGCCAAGATATTCACGTAAATGTTGAATATCTTTGTTCATCCGAAGCTTTTTCAGGGAGCGCTCTTCGATTTGCCGGATGCGCTCTTTAGAATACCCCATGGCCTTGCCTATTTCTTCCAAGGTTTTACGTCGGCCCGTATAGATGCCGTACCGTTCCAACAGGATATGACGCTCCTTGGGCGACAGCGTGTTAATGGCCTGAATGAGATCTTCAGACAAGAGCTTCTTGGAAATCACCGATGTTGGAGAGACTTCTTCACCCGTATCCTGGATGTAATCTTCCAAGGTTAAATCTTCCCCAATGGGTGTGTCCAGGCTTCTGGATTCAGTAGCCATGGCCGTTAAAATGGCCCGAACTTTTTTCTCCGGCAACTGCAATTCTTTCCCCAGTTCCTTGATACTGGGTTCTCGACCCAACTTAAGGGATAGACCTCGGCTGACGGTTTTTAGCAACCGAATTTTATCCGACATATGGATGGGAATTCGAATGGTCCTCGATGTGTTGGCAATAGAGCGGATGATGGCCTGACGGATCCACCAGGTCGCATATGTCGAAAACTTAAACCCTTTTCGATAATCATATCGATCCACGGCTTTCATCAGTCCCATACAGCCCTCCTGGACCAAGTCCATAAATAGAACGCCTTGGCCAATATATTTTCGGGCAATGCTAATGACCAAACGAAGATTGGCATTGATCAGCTTTTCTTTTGCCTCTTGGCCAGCCTTGCCACCTCGACGGATCAGACGCCCCAATTCAATTTCTTCCTTGTGGGTCAAAAGCGCCGAACGGCCAACATCTTTCAAAAACATCTGAAGGATATCATCGGTTCTGAAATTGTATTTTTCTTCGGTCGATAAACTTTCTGAAGCATGGATCATGGCCTCTTTTTCAAGATGCACGGTGTCTATCGTTTCCAGTTCATCTTCATCAGGCGCTTGTTCTATGCCGGGCAGATGTGTGGTATCTTCCTCAACCAGTATTTTTTCAATGATGCTGGAGTCATCTACGATAAGAACCTCTTCCTCTTCCATCTCCAGCTCAAATTGTTCTTGCTGTTTTTTCCCCATAACCTCTTCCTATCCTCATTTACGCAATTTTGTCTCATGGGCATCAATGATATTGCCGAGAATCCCTATCCAGGCAGCTTAGTTATTAAAAGCTTTTCTTCTCTCCACGCAACCTAATTACAATGACGGATTTCCTAGACTTTGTTCCGTCAAAAATCAAGAAAAAAGTTGAAACTTTATAAATTTATGGGCTCAACAAGTCTAGAACAATGGGGGTATCTTTTGCGTGAATTTGCCCCTGACAGCTTAGTCAATTAGACAGTTCAAAAAGGAAAGTTGCTCAGGGGTCAACACTGGGCAGCTACGGAAAAGTTAGTGCGATGTTTCTGGGGAACGATACGAGCTAAAGAGGGGACACGGGGAGAACTTTCGGGTACCTAGCGAGAAAGGGTAAACATATTTTTGAAATGGGACGGTATATCATTTCCTACGAAAAACTGTAGCACCATGCCGCGGACTGTTTGATGACAGTTTTGTCATTTTCGAGTCCGAGTCCAGTGACACAGAAGGGGACAGTCGCTTTAGAGGCCAAGTGCTGCTATGCTAGGACGATAAAACAAGCGTGAGGATATTAAACCATGCTGGATCTCAATGCCTTTGATGCGTTAACCTTTGATTGCTACGGCACTTTGATTGACTGGGAAACGGGTATTCTTTCCGCATTAAAACCCATTTTTAACAAATACGATCGAGCTGCCAGTGATGCGGATTTATTGAAAGCCTATAGTGACGTGGAACCTCAAATCCAGGCGCGTCATTATCAGAAGTATGCGGATGTTCTGGCTCAAGTGCTTCGTGAAATTGCCCAACGATTTGATTTTGTTCCTGAGGAAGTGGATTGTATCGCATTTTCAGAATCCCTCAAATCCTGGCAGCCCTTTCCGGATACAGTTGAGGCCTTGAAGACGTTAAAAGGCCGCTATCGTCTGGGGATTATTTCTAATATCGACAATGACTTATTTGATGCGACGTCCAAACATCTTGGTATTGCGTTTGACTGGATTATTACGGCAGAGCAGGTGAAAAGCTACAAACCCGCTTTGAACAACTTTGAAGCTGCCTTAAAGCGGATAGATTTACCCAAGGAGCGCATTCTTCATGTGGCTGAAAGTCTCTATCATGATATTGTGCCTGCCCGATCGTTAGGGTTTAAAACGGTCTGGGTCAATCGCAGGCGGAATAAGTCTGGTCCAGGAGCCAGTCGATCCGTAGAAGCGAGGCCAGACTTGGAAATACCGGATTTAGTCACTTTAGCAAGAATGATTCAGCCCCGATAATCTGTCCTGACATCAGGTGACTTTACATTTCTTTAAAATGAGACAATTTTCTGCCTTGCAGGGTGTTTTTACCTTGGTAATAAAAACGCTTTAATGGTAAAACTAAACCTAAAGAATGGGTCACCATGATGAATCGCTTTGTAAAACCCTTTGGAACCGTTTTGATTGGATTGCTCCTCTTTTTTGCTCTGATGGGGCTCAATCATCCGGCACATTCTGTATTTGCCAATCCCAAGATTGTCATTAATATCCCCTCTAGAACATTGTGGCTTTATGCCGGTGACCATATCGTTCGAGAATACAATGTGGGTGTTGGACAATCCAATTTTCCAACGCCGATAGGCGAATTTAAGGTCCTCGACAAGGTGCTTGAGCCGGTTTTTGAAGATCCCTTTTTGGCCAAAGGGCAACGGCAAATTGCTCCGGGAGCTCATAATCCGCTTGGGACCCGATGGATAGGCTTTAAGCAAGCCAATGGGGGTGAATATGGAATTCATGGGACCTATGACTTGAACTCTGTAGGGCAATTTAGTACCCATGGGTGTATCAGAATGAGTGTTCATGATGCTGAAGAGCTCTTCGATAGTGTTGATATCAACACCCCGATTGAAGTGGTGTATGAACTGGTATTGATTGAACCCCATGAGGACAGTCTTAAAGTCCTGATCTTTCCCGATCTGTTTCACCATGGTCTGCCTTCAGCCGGCTTGGTCAGACGCAAGATCCTTGAAAAATTCCCGAACGCCCAAGTGAACGAAGAAACCATTGCCACGGCTTTAACCAAGGCGACCCAAACCGCCCTTTCGGTTTCAAAGCCTGCGGAACCCGATGAAGCCATTCCGGGGAACGGGTACTTTAAACTTCGCATCAGCTACTAAGAACTTATCCGAGAAACGCCCATGACGGGCATCTGCTTTGTCGCTGTGATGCTCGAATGCTCATTTACTATCGTGTAAACGCCGCTTCTCTACCCAACTCGGCAGGCGTGCCTCGTTGGGAGCCCGTAAACTTCTTTATAACGCTTCACTTCGTTTCGCTTGTCTCCTCGCATCTGCTCCGCCCTGAACATTTCTCGGATAAGTTCTAAATTTCCGGTGCTCTATTCGGTTAAAATAAGAGTGACATGATTGAATGGATTGATGCAGATTGGCTTTTAAGCCCCGATTTGGACCCCATGCCAGGGGGAAGTATTGGGATTGATAAAGATTCCGGTCAAATTGTTGAGGTTCGTCCTTCAGAAGCGCCTCCTTCTACGGATGGGGTAACCTTTCTGACACCAGGCCTCATCAATGCCCATACCCACTTGGAATTGTATCGACATGAGCCTATTCCCGTTGAGAATGGGGAAACCTTCGCCGATTGGATCCTCAAAGTGGTAGCGATTACCCGTGAAATGTCCGGGGAAGATCGACAACAGGCTTGTGAAAAAAGCATTCTGGAAATGATCCGAACCGGAACAACCTGTGTTAACGATATTACAGCCCTGGGGCATAGTTTAAGCGCGCTTTCTAAGATTGGCATGCGAGGTATCGTTTCCCCGGAATTCTTTTTCCCCTTTCATGCACCGCAACCGGATATGACCCATATCATTGAGCAATTTCAGTTCCTAAAGGACCGATTTAAAGACCACCCTTTACTCCAGGTGGGAATTGCGCCTCATTCGCCTTATAATGTGACACCAAATGCCTTGGCGGCTGTTTTAGAGACCATTGACCCAGCCATTGTCCATATCCATGTGGCTGAAACCGAAGCTGAGGCTCAATGGTTTGAAACTGGGGGTTCATCCTTGGATAAGATCC
>JANWKX010000155.1 GCA_025451145.1 Vampirovibrionales bacterium | reverse complement strand
GCATAGAATGATTTTACTGGCCTCATCCCGGATTTTCTAGGGCGACTAAGGCATCTATATCTCGAGATATAGATCAGTTAAACGGAAAGATAGACCTTGCGCTCTTCGTACTCTGATTTCATAATGCAATGGACAACAGAACAAACGCCTAATCCTTCTTCGGTTAGAAGGAGCGGAGGACCCAACGCAAGACCTGTCTTGCCGGGGCGAATTCTCTTTATCATTAGAGAGAACAGGGACCTTTTACCCTGAGCCCGTCAGCTAACTTCGTCGGCGATCAAAAGGAAAATAATCCATGTTTGAGATTGCCCCCCTCTTTACGCCAATGATAGAATCCCAGGTACCACGTCAGTTTTTTCAATCCGCAGCAGTACTAGTAGCACAATCCTCCTTATCTGCTATCATAGGTGAATTTATTACTGGGATTAATAAAGGCGCCAATCCTGATTTTTTAGGTCATAGGCTCGACTTTAAGGCTTAACGGATGATAGCATTTTTAGCCGGCTTTCTCTTTCTCCTGTTGATGATGAGCTTAATGGGATTTATCCATTTTTGCCGATGGGTTTTATCTCGACGGGAGGTTAAAGCCTGATGCAGATTTTTCTAGGGATTATTGTGGTTGGGCTTTCTGGGTATTTAATGGCGGTCATGCTCTTTCCGGAGAAGTTTTAGATGCCAAAGAAGAATGCCTTTTGGCTCGTTCTTATTATCCTGTTCGCCTTGGGCTTTTTACCACACTGGGGCATCGTCTTTTTATTTATTGCTGCTGGCTTGCTCATCACAGTGTTTGGAGGCCGTTATATTGCCAACGTTTTTAGCGGTCAACGGACACTTTTAACCCCTCTTTTCCAGCCGCTAGAAAGTGTGTTTTTAAGGGTCTCAGGGATCACCGATTCAAATTCGATGAACTGGATTCAATATGGTCAGGCGCTTTTACTGGTAAATATCCTCTGTGGACTTTTTAGCGCAATGATCCTGTCCCTACAAGGCGATTTACCGCTCAATCCTATGCATTTTCAAGGGATGTCGCCTTGGTTGATGTTTAATACGATTTGCAGTTTTATCACGAACACCAACTGGCAGAGTTATTCCGGTGAACAAACCCTGAGTAACCTGTCTCAAATGTTGGCCCTGACGTTTATGATGCTCATAGGGGCTATTTCGGGCTTATGTGTCTGTATTGCTTTTTTACGCGGTATGACGAATAAGGCCTTAGGACACTTTTATCAAGATTTTGTCAGAGCCTTCTTGTATGTCTTTTTACCCGTACTGGTTATTGGGTCTTTGTTCTTTGTTTCTCAGGGTGTTCCACAGACGCTTCATCAGCAAGTTACTGTCACAACGATAGAAGGGGCTAAACAGCAGATTGCCATGGGGCCTGTGGCTTCTTTATTAACCATTAAGCAATTTGGGACCAATGGGGGCGGCTTTTTTAATGCCAACTCGGCGCACCCCTATGAAAACCCCAATGCCATGACTAACTTTATCGAAATATTGATGGAACTGGCTATCCCCATGGCGTTAGTGCGGACCTTTGGCTTGTGGTTAGCGGATAAAAAACAGGGCTGGATGATTTGGGGCGCCATGATGCTTCTGTTTCTGCTGTCCTTTGGTGTTGGGACCTGCTTTGAACAAATTGGAAACACCATGTTTAACCATGTCCATCCTGTCCCTATTGATCAGGCCCTAAGTCCATTGCAATCCGGTGGCAATATGGAGGGCAAAGAAATTCGATTTGGTATTATTCCGTCACTCTTGTTCACTACGGCCACAACGGCAACCTCTACTGGGGCGGTGAATAACATGCATGATTCCCTGACGCCCATCGGTGGATTGGTTCCCCTATGGAATATGATGTTGAATCTGATTTTTGGAGGCGTGGGGGTTGGTTTAATGGGTTTCCTGTTGTATGGCATTATCGCTGTCTTTATAACAGGACTCATGGTCGGCAGAACGCCTGAAATTTTTGGGAAGAAGCTTGAGAAGCCTGAAATTATTTTGGCCTCATTGGCGATTTTGATTCACCCCTTAATCATTTTGGTACCCACTGCCATTGCCGCCATGTCTCACATGGGCCTGAGTGCCATAAATAATCTGGGGCCTCATGGCCTGAGTGAAATTTTATACGCCTATACTTCGGCTGCCGCCAATAATGGATCAGCCTTTGCAGGTCTGAATGCCAATACCACCTGGTATAACATTTCCATTGGCATTGTGATTCTATTGGGCCGATATATTTCAATTATTGCCCTTTTGGCCATTGCGGGTTCCTTACTCGGCAAGACTAAGGTTGAACCTGGGCCGGGGACCTTGCAAACCAACACCCTGCTTTTTATTACGGTTTGGGTTGGCGTTATTTTGGTGGTGGGGGCCTTGACCTTCGTTCCGGCTTTGGCCCTTGGACCGATTGCGGAGCAACTGGCCATGATGGCTGGTAACACGTTTTAGGAGAGCTTACAGATGGCCCCATTGGGAATTGAATCTTTTACCGTTCCGCGTTCAAAGCGTAAGCACGCGCCCAAGCCTCCTGAAAAGGTGAGTCTCTACCGTAATGCGTTTAAATCCGCATTGTTCAAGTTTAATCCCAAACTGATGATTCACAATCCGGTTATGTTTGTGGTGCTTATCGGATTTATTCTCACCTTGATGATGTGTGTGAATACCCAGATTTTTGGAAAAACCATGGCAACCGTGGGTTATGTGCTTTGGGTGACGTTTATTTTATGGTTGACCCTCTTTTTTGCCAACTATGCAGAAGCGTATGCCGAAGGCCGAGGGAAAGCCCAGGCGGAAACCTTGAAAAAAACACGCTCTGATACTTTGGCCCGCAGGATTTTGGAAAACGGACAGACGGAACAGGTTTCTGCTGGTGATTTGAGGGCAGGGGATATTGTCCGAGTAGACGCCGGTGAAATTATTCCCTCAGACGGTGAAGTCATTGAAGGCATCGCCTCTGTGGATGAATCCGCAATTACCGGTGAATCTGCGCCAGTCATTAAAGAACCTGGTTCTGATATCGCCAGTTCTGTTACAGGTGGAACGAAAGTCCAGTCAGATCATCTGGTGATTCGGATTACGACCAACCCGGGTGAAAGCTTTCTGGATAAAATGATTGCCCTGGTAGAAGGGGCCAAACGGCAAAAAACGCCCAATGAAATTACGTTAACGGTTTTATTGGTTGCTTTAACGCTTATTTTTCTATTGGTTTGCGTCACTTTACTGGCCTATGCCTATTATTCCAAGGCGTCTATTGATATTGCAACCTTGATTGCTCTTCTGGTTTGCTTGATTCCAACCACCATTGGGGCATTGCTATCAGCCATTGGGATTGCAGGGATGGATAGAGTCAGCCGGTTTAATGTCATTGCCATGTCGGGAAAGGCCGTTGAAGCTTCCGGGGACGTGGGTGTCTTAATCCTGGATAAAACCGGGACAATTACGTTGGGAAACCGCCTTGCTTCGGAGTTTCTTCCGGTTAAGGGGAAATCTCGGGAGGATTTAGCCAGAATCTCCGCTGAGTCCTCTTTGGATGACACCACACCCGAAGGGAAGTCGATTGTGGAATTGTCTAAAAACCTCGGTGTTAAGGATGTCACGAATCCGCCAGGGTCAAATTTTATTGAATTTAGCGCCGAAACCCGGAGTAGTGGTGTTGATTTGCCCGATGGTGAAAAAATCCGAAAAGGGGCGGCTGATGCCATTAAACGCTTTGTCACTGAACAAGGTGGCTCCTGGCCTGAGCAGGCCCATGAACTGGTTGAGCAAGTTGCCCGGCAGGGAGGAACCCCTTTGGTCGTGGCAAAAGGCGCAGACGTTTATGGGGTAATCCACTTAAAAGATATTATTAAGCCCGGCATGAAAGAACGATTTGCCCAAATGCGGACCATGGGGATTCGGACCATTATGTGTACCGGGGATAACCCCATTACCGCATCGGTGATTGCGCGTGAAGCCGGTGTGGATGATTATATTGCCGAAGCCAAGCCGGAAGATAAAATCAAGGTCATTAAAAAGTATCAATCGGAAGGCTTATTGGTTGCTATGACAGGAGATGGCACCAATGACGCACCGGCGCTCGCCCAAGCCGATGTGGGCTTGGCCATGAATTCAGGAACCCAGGCAGCCAAGGAAGCGGCCAATATGATTGATCTGGATTCTGATCCATCTAAACTTATTGATGTGGTTTCTATTGGAAAGCAGTTGCTGATTACCCGTGGTGCTTTAACGACCTTTAGTGTTGCCAATGATATCGCCAAATATTTTGCGATTATCCCGGCTATTTTTTCCAGTGCACTGCCCGCCATGAAATTATTTGACATTATGCACTTGGGGAGTTCTCAAAATGCGATTCTCAGTGCTCTTATCTTTAATGCTGTCATTATTCCGCTGCTCATTCCATTGGCCATGAAAGGGGTTCAATTTAAGCCCATGACGGCCAACCAATTGCTCAGTAGAAATGTATTATTATTTGGCTTGGGAGGAATTATTGCCCCGTTTATCGGCATTAAGATAATCTCTCTTGGGCTGAATCTTTTAGGGTTATGAGCTGGGAGAAATCAAGATGTGGACCGCCTTTCGATTTTCAATATTAATGTTCCTTCTGGGGGGCATTCTCTACCCACTGGGGATAACCCTTCTCAGTCAGATTGTTTTTCCGTATCAGGCCAACGGCAGTCTGATTTCCTCCAATGATGGAAAGGTTATCGGCTCATATTTGATTGGGCAAGGATTTTCCAGACCGGACTATTTTCATCCCCGGCCATCCTTCAATCACTATGATGCCAGCAATTCAGGCGGATTTAATGATGGCCCTACCAGCAAAAAACTCGTCAAGCGCGTTCTATTGGAAGCAAAGCAGTATCAATTGGAGAATCCGATGGCTAAGATGGTTCCAATGGATGCCGTTACTGCCTCTGCCTCAGGATTGGATCCGGATATTAGTCTGGCCAATGCCTATGTCCAGGCGCACAGAGTTGCTTTAGCCAGAGGGCTTGATGATACAACCGTTAAAGCAATCATCAACCAAACAAAGCATCCGAAGCCAGTTATGGGATTTAATGAGCCCAGTGTGAATGTGTTACGCCTCAACAGGAACTTGGATCATTATCAAACGAATTCTGCCAAAGGGTTTTTATCATCCGATCTCAAATCAAGCGGGTTAAAATGAGATTGATGATTTGTTTCAAGGGACATTGGAAACGCCTATGGCGAATATAAGAAGTTGGGATGATAGACATCAATGGGCTTTTTGGGATAATCGCCCTAACGCCAGGCAGGTACCTGATTTAAGCATTCGTTTGGTTCTCCGGCTAGGGGGTGTGACTGCCAGGCCCATGGAGGGCATTCGCATGGCCAAGTCTATCTCTAAAAAGTTTTTTAGCTGTCTTGTCATGGCCATTTGTTCTTTATTTCAGCCTTGTTCGGCACAGCAAACGATTTTTAACGTTCCTTCCGGCGATGTGACGCCTAAGGGGCATCTTTATGAAGAGCATGAGTCTCAGTTTAGGCCATGGCATCCCAATGCTTTCTGGGACTTAACCCATTACAATGCATTTGGCATTGGCCACAACACGGAATTGGATGCCACAGTCCTTAACGTGTCTTCACCGCCATCCAATAATGTCAGTCTGGGGCTTGGATTTAAAAGTAATCTGCCTTTATATGCTAAGAAGTTGCCTCAACGAGAATTGAAAATGACATATGGCGCTCTATTCCCTATCTCGTTTCAGGGCCAAGGTGTTGGGAATTGGGAGTATGCTCAATTAAACGGGCGTTTGCCAAAATTGAAAACCCGATTGACGGCAGGCGTTAGTGTCGGAAGTAAAGCCATTTTTGGTCGAAATGCCGTCAGTTTTATTGGTGGATATGAGCAACCCGTTACGAGGCGGTTGAGCTTGATCGGGGATTATTTTTCCGGAACGAATAATCTTGGCTTATTTATCCCTGGGTTTAGTTATGCCTTTCCG
>JANWKX010000154.1 GCA_025451145.1 Vampirovibrionales bacterium | reverse complement strand
GTGATGACGACAGATAAAGATGAATTTGTCTATCATGAAATGATTAGCCATGTCCCGATGACAATTCATCCCAACCCCAAACGGGTTTTGGTTATTGGGGGTGGTGATGGCGGAACGATCCGGGAGATCTTGATGCATCCTGAAGTTGAATCGGCAGTGCTTTGCGAAATTGATGGCATGGTGGTCGAAGCCTGCAAGGAATTTCTGCCCAATATCGCCGGGAAATTGGACGATCCCAGGGTCAGCGTCAAAATCCAGGATGGTGTGGCCTATATGGCGGAAGAAGCCCGAAACTTTGACCTCATCATTATTGATTCCACTGATCCCATTGGACCTGGAGAAGGACTGTTTACCGAGGACTTCTACCGAAATGTCTTTAAAGCACTGAATGACGATGGCATTATGATCGCTCAAACCGAATCGCCTTTTGTGTGCCAGCAGGTGATTCAAAAAGTGTACCCGATTTACCGTCGCATCTTCCCCATTGTCCATATGTACACCGGCCATATACCCACATATCCCAGCGGATTTTGGACTTGGGCCTTCTGTTCTAAGAAGTACGCACCGCTTTTAAACCCAGAACAACGGAAAAAGTCCCTCGACATTTCTAAAACATGCCGCTATTATAATGCAGAACTCCATGATGCCAGTTTTGTCCTTCCTAATTTTGTAAAGTCTCTTTTAGGGGAGCCGGTTGCGGTTTCATGATCCGTTTAACGTCACACAATACCAAGTTTATGGGGGCGGATTCGCCTCTTGAACAAGCTGATTGGGTTCTGGTCGGCATGCCCTATGATGGGACCTGTTCTTATCGCCCGGGAACTCGATTTGCGCCAAATGCCATCCGGGAAGCCTCCTGGGGTCTGGAGAACTATTCCCCGTTTCTGGATTTGGATTTGGAACAGGTTGCCTATTGTGATGCCGGAGATGTAGAGTTGCCCTTTGGCAATCGCGATGAGGTGCTTGGGCGCATTAAAATCGCAGCTCAGGACGTTTTATCTCAAAGCAAGCATTGGGCCGGTCTGGGGGGAGAACATCTGGTCACCTATCCGGTCATTGAAGCTTATCTGGAAGCTTATCCGGATTTGGCTGTGGTTCACTTTGATGCCCATGCCGATCTGAGAGAGGATTATCTGGGTGAGCCGCTTTCTCATGCCACAGTCATGAGACGAATCGTTGATATCATTGGCCCGGAACGATTACTACAAGTGGGGATTCGTTCAGGTCCCAAGGCCGAGTTTGATTGGATGAGGCAGCACCGGACTTTGATGACGTCTCAAGAAGAATTTCAGCAACGTCTTAGCGCTTGGAAAGATCGCCCGGTTTTTGTCACCGTTGATTTGGATGTTTTGGATCCCAGTATTTTCCCAGGGACTGGCACACCGGAACCAGGCGGATTGAGTTTTATTGAGCTTCAGCAGTGGTTTGCGTTACTAAAGGGCGTTAATATTGTCGGATTTGATGCGGTAGAGCTTTCTCCGCCTTATGATGCCTCAGGTGTCTCTAATATTGTGGCAGCCAAAGCCGTCCGTGAGATTTTGTTGTTGGCGGCTTATCCACACATGCAAAGAGCCGATAGTCAGGGCCACCTTACCCAAGCTGTTCTGTAGTAAGAAGCTAACCGGGAAATCTCCATGATAGGCATCTGCGTTGTCGCTGTGATGCTCGAATGCTCATTTACTACATGTAAACTCCGCTTCTGCGCGTCTCGTTCCTAGCATCTGCTCTATCCTGAATATTTCTCGGTTAGCCTCTAAGTATTTTACACGCCGTATTATTCTCGATTCATTCTGAAAGGCCAAAGGATACTCCTGTTGGCTAGTTGAGCCAGAGAATGTTCCCGAAAGACAAATCCCCTATGATCGTTTGAAATTCAGCAGACTTGTTGTTACACAATCGCGTTCTTTTTCTTTGACACAAGCAGAAAGAGAGGAGTTGGCCGATGGTAACGGAGGAAGGAAAACGTCACCGCGGATTTGCATCCATGGAAACCGAAAAGCAGAAAGAAATTGCAAGTAAAGGCGGAAAAGCGGCCCATGCCAAAGGCACTGCCCACGAATTTACCCGCGAGGAAGCCCGAAAAGCCGGTCGAAAAGGTGGAGAGACTGTCAGCCGGAACCGTGAACATATGGCAGAGATAGGACGTAAAGGCGGAAAAAGCAGCCACGCCCGTAAGCAAGCTGAGCCACAGGAGGCCGGTTAATCCGAAGCGTCTCAAAATTAACCGATTTGCAAGCTGGGCAAATTGAAGAACGCGCCTTGGCGCCGGACAATTGCCATGATTGGAATATCATTCATATCAGCCATGAGCTGAATCTCTTCAAGGGTATTCCGGCTGGCATGGGCCTCTGCCAGAAGGATCATGGCATCCGAGTGCCTGCCAAGAATATAGGCATATTCTTCTTGCAGGATGGAGGGCGCATCCAACAGAATCCAGTGATATCGCTTCCTGAGTTGCTTGAATACAATTTGAAGATTTAAATCCGTCAAAAGGGTTTCAAAGGCCGAATGGCTTTTCAAATTGGGCAAGACTGATAAATTGGATGCACTCATAATTTCAGTAAAAGAAGTCTCTGAGAGACTGCCATGGTCATGGATTTCTTGAAGCAGATCGACGAAATGCTTCTCTGCATCAAAAATCCCGTCAAAGGTTTGGTGTACGGAGGGGTTTTTATAATCACCTTCCAGCAACAGGACCTGTTGCCCTGCCTGACTTAAATAATAGGCCAGGTGCATCGTCGCCCAAGAGGCGCTTTTGCCTTGAAATGAAGAGGTAATCATAAAAATCCGTCCTCTTTCATCTCTTTCATGTTCGGCATAGGCGAGGAGCATGGCGGCTAATCTGGCATAGGCAAGGCCATGAGAGGTTTCAGATAAATGTTCAGGAGATGGGGGATACAAAGACGCATATGTGGCTTGAGGAATCCAGGGCAGATCCAATGTAATGGGCTTTTCCAACTGTGTGTCATCATAAGGCCTATCTGCGTAAAGCCAGGCATTCATGAGGGCTTAACTCCTTTCTCTATTCCCTTTATTGCTTTGAGGATCAAGCGGCGCCTTTGGCTAAAATGACGACGGGCAGGGTTTGTAACAGAATCTTGAAATCAAGCCAAAGGTTCCATTCCCGGATATATCGGGCATCAAATTCAACGACCTGTTTGAAATCCTTGATATCGGATCGACCATTAATTTGCCAGAAGCAAGTCAGCCCAGGTTTTGTACTGAAACGAACGAGAAAACTCTTGGGGTAGCGCTTGACTTCATCCGGCAGAGGTGGCCGAGGCCCGACAAGGCTCATTTCTCCATGTAACACATTCCAAAGCTGTGGTAATTCATCAATGCTGTATCGCCGTATCCAATAGCCGATCTTTGTAATTCTGGGATCTTGTTTCATTTTGAACATGAAATCATTGGTTTCATTGTGTTTTAGCAGTACTTTTAATTGATCATCGGCATCTTCAACCATGCTTCTGAATTTATACATATAAAAATCTTTGCCCAAGTAGCCAACACGTCTCTGTCGGATGAAACATGGACCTGGAGACTCGAGTTTAATCAAGGCCATTACCAAGAAAAGTACCGGGCTGAGGAAAATCAATCCCAAACTGCTTCCCAGGATATCAACGACGCGTTTTAAAGCCCATTGCATTTTTTTTGCCTCAGGGGCCAGACGAATATTTTTGAGGGCTGGCCTTGCTTCCTCTGATAGTTTCCAGACAACGGTCAATAGGGGGGCGGATTGGAGATGTTTTATGCCTTCTTCCCAAGTCAATGTGCGTGCTAAGTTCATCTTGAGTCCCTACCTCAATAGTTTAACCGTAATTTCGAGATCGAATTTCGTGGATCTAGGATGAAAACCCGCGTATTAATCGGATTAGAGCTTAAGATATTACATTCACATTGTTGATGTCATTGCCTATTAGACTAAAAACCCTTCTTTGAGCGATCTAGCAGAAGTTGGGGCGATTAGACAGCCCGATATTATATATAGGCTTTTTCATCTCGCGGAAAGCATTGTTATGAACTGTTTTATCCTGACAATCACAAGTAAACCGATGTAAAGCAATGATTGAATGATGTCGATGCCAAACTCATGACACTGGGATAGGGAATGACCCGGGAGCACTATTTGGTTTGGCACAGGTGAGAAGACTTATCCTTCATTTGATATCTATCGAATATTTTAAGGCATTCAGCCAATCAAATTAGTGCCGATATCGTATTTACGATCTCAGTATAAAGGTTGCATGTTGATCAAGGCGCTTGTTCAAGACCGTTACTGCCGTAGCCGGTATATTGCCTATTTTGAGCATGCCGTTTCTGTTTTCTACAAACATGAACTCAAATCTCTGGCAGAGCTGTTTGGTTGCCTGGGAAGCCTGCTTCCTCGGAATCTGAATCTTCAACAGGAATGCACTGCTTTAACCGACCTTTTATGTTTGGAATCCTTAAACCTCCCTCCTCCTGTTTCAGGGGCGTATTTTAACAACTTTTCCACACCGTTTAGGCTGGCCTATTCGGTGGCATTATCATCTTTTGGGATGCTAGTCCTCTTCTCGGGAACTGCCCATGCCTTGCCCACGGGGTATCAGTCTGTTGCCGGCAATGTCCAGTTTCATCAGGTTGGAAATACGCTGAATGTCTCAACTCAGGCGACCCATTCCATTGCCAACTATCAGACGTTTAACATTAATCAGGGCGAAACCGTTAATTTTAACCTGCCGAGTGCCCAATCGGTGATTTTAAACCGGGTGGTGGGGACAGCTTCGCCGTCCGAGATCCTGGGATCGATGAACAGCAATGGTCAGGTCTTTATCACCAACCCATCAGGGATTATCTTTGGTGCCAGTGCCCAGGTGAACGTAGGGGCGCTTCACGCGACGACCCTAGGGATTTCGGATCAGGATTTCGCAAACGGGAAATACACCTTTACCCAAGGCAGTAATCCCAGTGCTTCGGTAACCAATGATGGGATAATTCAAGCGCAAACAGGGGGATATGTGGTCCTAAGCGGAGGCCATATCGAAAACGCCGGAAATATCTATGCTCCTCAAGGGCAAGTTAACCTTGCTGTGGGCTCTCAAATTACCATGACAGTAGATAACAATATCGCTGTAAGTGTCACAGTGGATCAAAGCCTCAAGCAAGCCGTTCAAGGGGTACAGGATGCCATTACCAACACGGGAACTTTGAGTGCCCAAGGCGGGATAATCCAGGCTCAGGCCAACTTAGAGGCCAGCGTCTATAACAGTATTGTGAATAACCAAGGGGTGGTGGAAGCCCAAAGTTTTGGCAACGTGAATGGTCAAGTCGCCTTTATTGGAAACAATGGCAGTAATGCCCTCGTGACAAATGCTGGGACCATTGATGTCAGTGGGACCAGCGGCTCAGCCAATGGCGGGAGTGTTTCCTTAAATGGAGACTATGTCGCGCAGGAAGGAACTGTTTTGGCCAATGCCGCTGAAAACGGCACCGCAGGGCATATCGAACTCACTTCTTATAAAGGGTCGCTTTTAGCAGCCGGGAGTTTAACATCGGCCAAAGGGAATGCCAATGACAGCACCGGCGGAAACATTAGAGTCTGGTCGAATAACAATACGTTTTTTGACACCGGTGCCGTGGTGGATGTCAGCGGGGGAACTGTCAGGGGAAACGCAGGATATTTAGAATTGAGCGGTAAAAATTATCTCTCTTTAAACGGGACCTTGTTAGGTTATGCCAATAATGGGACAGGGGGTCAGTTACTCATAGACCCGGCCAATATCATCATTCAAAACGGGGGCGGGAGCTCACTGGATAACTTAACCTCACCTCAAGAATTATTCGGCAATAGCCCTGGAGCCACCATGACCTTTGACCCAACTGCGGCAGGGCAGTTTTTTGGGCATGGGTTTACGGATATCACGCTTCAGGCCACAGGAAATATTACGGTTAACAGTGCCTTTGATACCAGCATGGCATCCTACGGCGATACAGCCCATGCCGTGAGTTTGAGCCTGATTGCCAATAACAACATTACCATCAGTGCCCCGGTCACCACTCATAATGCCAACATTACCCTAGAGGCTGATAACTCAGGGGGCAATACAGGCGTATTAACCATTACCGGAACAGGAAGTGTGACATCCAACGGGGGAAGCGTGACCCTCTCCGGATCCCAATTCGTCCTGGCAGCCAGTGGAACGGTTAACGCTGGAACTGGCACTGTCTATATCCAACCCACAACCAATAAAACGATTAATATCGGTGGCACTACCGATAATAATGATAGCGCCGGTGTCTTGGATATTTCCTCACCGGAGCTTAGTCGAATCACGGCTGGTAGTCTGAC
>JANWKX010000153.1 GCA_025451145.1 Vampirovibrionales bacterium | reverse complement strand
TTAGACGCCTGTAACTCTGCCTCAGCGGCTTTCAGCTTAAGCATATTGACTTCATCCGATAGCACCTTTTCTTCATCCAGTAATTGGGAAATATGAAATTGCTTTTGAGGAAAGGCCTTGGTTTCGGATTTCAACAATCCAATATCAGCCAACATGGCGGCCCGTTGCGCCAAAAGGCCTTGTAAATCAGATTCTTCCGAAGCCAGGTTATTCACCAGATTGCTTCGAACCGGGTCTGAAATTTGGGTGCGATGCCCCCCTTTGCCAGAAGGTGAGCCTATCGTTCGTTGAACCTCAGCACCCAACTGCCGTTGGATCTCTCTTACCTTCGCTTTTGCTGCCTTTAACGAAGGGTTTTCATCGGTGTATTTAACAGCCAACGTTTGATAATCCTGCATGGCTGAATTCAAGGCTTTTTGCGTATCCGTCACAGCAGCATTCATCCCCAAAGCAACGGATTGAATCCCCTGCCCTGAAGACATTCCCAAGGAATGCCGAAGTTTTGCAATACTGCCTCGTTTAGACGAAATTTCGCCTTCCATGGCAATCCGTTGGGTTTCCAAGTTGGTGGCCTCTTGGATATTGGCCTCAGCTTCATTATTTAAATCGATGGTATTGTTGGCCAAACGATAATTCATCAAATCATCCCGAACCTCTCGAAGCTTGCTCTCAGTGGTGGCAATTTGATTTTGAATATACTGACCTTGTTGAGAGAGGGTTTCATGGTTGATGCTTTGCAAAAAGTCCTTATAGGATGAAATATAGGTATTCAGTAAAAGCCTTGAAAACACCTTATCCGGTGTACTGATTTTCAAGGTAATAATGTCGGTATTGGCCGGGTTTTTCAGTTTAAGCTTTTTCATCAGCTTTTCCGGTTCCATAAAGCTCTTGAAACGCTTCTCATAATCTTTATATTGGGACGCCGGTATTGAAGATCTCAAGGTATCCAAGACATGTTGGGCCTGCTGATATGAATTTAAAACCTCAATTTGGGTTAATAATGGGTTACCATTTTGGGTTAAAGCCCGCACCTCTTCATCATTATCCAGGCTGGTGACAAATGACGGCGTTTTGCCCCCTTTAATCAGTAATTTTCCATCCGATGAAAACACCGGATGCAGAATTAAAAGGTTCATTAAAAAGCCTAAAACAAGCCCTCCTAGGGCACAAACCAGGATAAATCGCCAGTGGAATTTTGCAATGAAAAGGTATCTTTGCCAGGTGAGTTGATTTTCGACCGTCGTCATATCCCTTTTCTCCTTATCAATACCTCAAATAAATACCCTAGTGGGGTCTAAACAGGTAGGGCGGATAAGCCCGAGTCGGATTAAAGATTGTCAGAATGGTGTTGACCATATAGCTCATGGATAGGAACGGCATCACGGTGCGGCTGGCAAAATCAAAGCCACGACCGCTCACAGGGCCTCTGCGTTCATCCACATATACAACATCATTATCCCGAAGCGTAAAATCCACCTTATCCGGCTGAATCGCTATGGGCGTAAATTCTCCCTTGGCATTCATTCGTAAAACAGTCACATTATGCCGGTTAGCCTCAATTAAGTAGCCTTTGGCATTGGCAATCGCAGAGTTTACTCCCGGGCTTTGAGCGCTTAAAATGTAAACCCCCGGTGTATTGACCTTTCCGAGGACACGAACCGTAAATGTCCCTGGAGATAATGAGGATTGGGTTAAAAGCTTCAGGCTATCATCGTCCATCTGCTTAGCTTGCTGCATCTGGGGAATAATAATCGTATCACCGGAATGCACCAGGATATCTTGCGTCGTGTCACCATCACGGAGCATGTTGAGGAGGTTGACGGTTTGTTCTTCATGACTTTGGTTATTTTTAATGAGAATCTTGCTGAGATCGGCGTTTTGAAGGACTCCGCCAGCGTTAGCGATAATGTTTGAAACCGTCAGGCTGCCCCTTGCCAACAATGCATTAGGATTATCAGGTCTATCCAGGTCAGTATGAATTTCATAGGTCCCGGGCTTTTGAACGGCCCCAAGCACATACACAATGGCTGGATGAAATTTAACAACCGCAACCGTGACCTTGGGTTCCTTGAGATAATACTTCAAGTGCCCTTCAATCAATCGTGACAGCCCATCCACATCCATTCCGGCAACATCAAACTCTCCCACGGAGCGAATGGTAATAAAGCCGTCAGGTCGAATCATAGTATCCGGTTGATCAAACTCCGGTGCGCCGTAAACAGAAATATTGATGGTATCTCCCGGAGAAACCAGGTATTTTCCAGCCAAGGTTTGAACATGTCCCTTAATAACCGGCTTTGGTTCTTCGGACAAGGTGTCATTCTGCTCTCCTAAATCCGAGGAAAATTCGTCGGCATGGTCTGCAGGTTGTGTGGGTTGGACTGAGGACTGGGCCATTACAAAGCCTGGAGAAAAGAACAAAACCACTATCAGTCCTAAAATCGATATGAACCTACTGGGCATGGAGACTAGCTCCTCAATCCGTTTGTACTTCATTGTTTCCTCTTATCACCGGGGCTTCTATTTATGACTCAAGTTGACTATATCTGAAACGGCCAAGCATAAAATGCGATAATTAGGCAATCGTTCATCGCATCCCCATTTACCCCATATGATGGCCAAAGCTTGTCTGCCTCAATATTCTGTCTCGATCAAGAGAAATTAGGTTTTTAAGGGGCGGCCAGGGAGAAGTAGATGCAAACTCACCTCATCCCTTAACGGATTTTTGGTATCAAGTCAGATTGGGTAAGTTTTAGGGTTTCCTAACTAGGGTGCCCTCATTTCATAATTGAAACACTCGAAAATCCCTATTGTGCATCTGGCTAGTTCTTTTCAAAAATACTCTCAATTGTCCTATCCGAACGGTCCAGGTCTTATCGATGATGAAAGGCAACATCAACGAGAATCCTTCGACACGCGATTGCTCGTTTTAGACATTCTCTATGGCCATCGATTCTTGAGCCGATGAGATTTTATTAAGAACAATCAATCGTTTGCCAGACGGCGCCTTTTCAAGGTCCTCTACCTGATGGTAGGTGATGGCCAACAGCCGCTGGGTCGAATTCATAAAGCGCCGATGGGATTCGATAATGGCATCCTCATAGACTTGTAAATAATTGGGCACACTGGAAAGTAAGTGAAACTCAACCCGATCCAAAGCCGTTTGATGAATCTGATAGGCCTTGAGTTGAGGCAAGCATTCCGTAATATAATTCAAAAATACTTTGCCAAAGCGGGAACCATCGGGTAAAAGCAACTGTTCATGGATTCTTCCAGTGATCTGCTTAAATGTTGGCCAGTTTCTGCCGCATCGGCAAGGCCTTGGAGGTATTAAAACGCCTGTGTCTTGCACTTCGTATCGAATAAGAGGCATCAACTCATTATGAAAATTGGTGATGAGGATCCGGCCTTCTTCCCCAGGAGGAAGATGATGCCCCTTGTCATCAACCACTTCAACAAATGAATAAAGCGGATTAATATGGAGACCAAGTTTATAGTGACATTCACAGGCAACATCTCCAACTTCCCGGCAACCATAACGGCTATAGGTTGGACACTGAAAAACCGTTTCAATGGTTGCACGCATATTTTCGGATATCGCTGCGGTCGTGACCAAGATTCCTTTCATGGGACGTGTCACTTTTAGATGATGTAGTTGAATAAAACTGGCAAATTCATACAACTCATGAACATAGGACACCATATATTGGTGATTGGGCATTCGATTGATTTCCCACAAATACCGCTCCATCAATTCATCAGAAAGCACACGACAATTCAGTACGTGGCGGTTTTGTATCCCGTTCATCCAAATCAAAGACTTCCAGTCGGCCCCCTGGCTCCCAAAATCCTGAGGCGCTCCCCAGAAATAAAAATAAGGCATGCCAATCCGAAGCCCCATCCAGCCATAGAATAGCCATGTGTGGGCAAGACACCAATCCCAGTACCGTAAGTCTCCATAGGGGGCCACAGGGTTACCTGTCGTACCTCCTGTGGGCATTTGAAAAATGCGCTTTCGAGTCGCTTTATCGACATTTAAGAGGCTTTGGGAGCAGGTCTGAATATCCTCACGGGTTAAGGGTGGCAAATCGCAAAAACGAGCAAGATTTATGGTTCCGTCTGATTTGATTAAACCGGCCTCATGAAACCGGTGCTGATAAAAGGGAACCTGTTTAAAAGCCTTATCCAATAAATAACTCAAAAGCTTACGCTGTATCTCCCGGTTTTCAATGTCACTGGCAAATTGAAGGCCTTGCATCTCCTTAAGATGGGCATAAAAACGTGAGCCCATCATCTGTTTGCCCATTAAATAAATGCGCCGTCTTAGGATTGAGGAAAGCCCCGTTTTTGGCATTGGCTTTGTCTGGTTCATCATAATTAGGGGCAAAAGTATCAGGAAGATATCCGCCATAAAATGCCTAACAGGGGGATCTATGATCAAGCGACTTTGATATGCCTCGCATGACGCAAACATAGAGCGACCAGGTAGCCCTTTATTGAATGGGTTGTTTAGGTAGTTAATTGTCAAAGCTAGCTTATATTACCAATTGTGGGAATTTAAAATCTTAAATTTAAGGATATAGTCCCATAGAAAACCGGTAAAAGCGGGCCTGTTCTAAACAACTGTACCCTTAAACAGGCTTTAGATAACCATGGATATCAGCGGGAGAGACGCAAATGATTCGGGTAAATACTGAACATCATAGCAGTCTTGAGATTGAGATATTGGCTGAACCAGTCGTCAAAGAAAATTTGGAAAATGACTTAACGAATATGAGCCCTATTGAGAGTGTGCCTTCCCCTCAGAGGGGATTCTCAACATGGCACAGTACAACGTTGACTGAGCATCAGATTCAGGTCGCTTGTCAACGTCTCTACTCCCCGGAGCAAGTTGAAGGGGATGCCCCATCCAATATGACATTGGAGGAGCAAAATGCGCTTCAAAGGGCTATGACCTGGATCAAAAGCTTTATTATCATGCCTCATGAAAATCTTGGACGGCCTGGCGCCGTATGCCCTTATGTTAAACCAGCTATCCGAGAGAAACTCATGTACTTAACCGTATGCCCCCTCCCAGAAACGCCTACAGAAGACGATATTTTTAATAGCATGCTGATCTATGGCAACATATTCCAACGGATGGAACCAACCGAAGGTGATTTGTCCAAGCTAAGAACCATTGTGATTGCCCTACCTGATATTCCCGATGAGCACGCTCAAGCGCTGATGGAACCGGCTCATAAACGCCTTAAAACCGAGCTTTTAAAACACAACATGCTCATTGGCCAATTTTACCCCGGCTGCCAAATCCCAGGCTCATGGAACCCGCATTTTCTCCCGCTACAATCACCCATTGCCATGTTTGCCATTCGGACCTTTATTGAGTCTGATTGGCGTTTCCTAAAAGGCAATGAGGAGTGGGAAGATCTCTTTAAAAACCGGTTTGGCGAAGCCGTTGCCCTTAATCCTGATACGATATCATCGCACCCAATGGGATATCATGGGGAAATGCCTGGCGACCATTGAGTTCTAGCAATTCAATCATAAACAAAATGGCGGCAACGTCCCCTTCAAGCTTTCGGACCAGTGATAGTGTGGCGCTGGCCGTTCCGCCAGTGGCCAGCAGGTCATCCACGATGACCACTTTACTGCCTCGGGGAAAAGAGTCGACATGCATTTCAATACAATCCGAACCATATTCCAGATCATATTTATGTCGCTCGACCAAACCTGGCAATTTACCCATTTTTCGGGCCGGAACAAAACCAATTCCCAGTTTCGTCGCTAATGCGGCCCCCAGGATAAAGCCCCTGGACTCAATGCCCACAATATATTGAACGTCTTTATCCTGAATCTGATCCGCAAACCAGCACAGCGTCTGATCAAATAGCATGGGGTTCCTCAAAATCGGCGTGATGTCTCGAAACAGGATACCTGGCTTGGGAAAGTCCGGAATACTTCGAACGGCACCGCGAATTTGATCAATGGAGATTAATGACATGGGATTCCCTTTCCTGTTTAAAAAGCGACTTGCCACTGGATAACTCTAAATTGACAGACGATTGGATCAGATGAATTGGGGCGGTCATCAACCATTCCCGAAATTGGTAGACGTCTTGAAGGGCATTTTTAAAGACCCGAAATTCTAACAGCGACTCAAACCCAGCATCCATGTGTCTTGGAGGAGAAAGTAACGTGATTTTCAAGGCATCCGAATCCGGCGACAGACTGGCCTGCAAGGCCTCCATTCGACCCAATAGGGTGATTCCCGATAAAATCACATCCGGCGTCAGCGCCAACAAGCCTGACAGATGAGACAATTCCACCTCAACCACCGACGTTTCCGAGGACTGGGTGCGTCCCAATTTCTGAATAACCTTAAACATGCCCTCCAAAACTTCCTGGGTCGAACGATAAATGGGGATTTTCTGATATTTTCCGCCGATGAGATGGACCCATTGGGGAGATGTCCTCTGAAGCAACTGGGTGAGCCCCTCCATATCCGGCGGCAAGTCCCAGAGGATCAAACGTTGAATCTCGACGTCGAATTGCACATCCTGACGGGTACAAAACAGGCTCTTCGGAATGGGCGTCGGTAAAAATGGCTGAGTCCCTTCGCAATAAATCCGGGTCGCCAATTTAACATCCGGGTCCTTGGCCGGTAGTAATACCTCGTTGAGGAAACTATCGATTTCATCGCGCCTGCGATGATCAACCCATTGCTCAGCAGCCATCTTGGTTTCTGAAGGCGTTTCGACCGGCATAACCTCTGGAGCTATCTTGGCCGGATTGGGCGGCTGTGGCAATACAACCTCATTTGCCGGATGAGCCCTTAAGACCGACACATTGGGCTTGGATTCATCCTGGCAATCTTTCAGTAATAACTGGATCTTTTCATTACCATTGTAGGTATTCAGTTCTACGGTAAAGGCAAAACGGTAGGTCTGCTTGGGATCTAACTTCGGGCGATCCTGACCCCAGTTCCAATGAATGGCTTCCAGATATTGCCCCGGATCTGCCCCGGATAAAACCAGCTTCAGATGGCGTTGATCCTCACCCAGGAATCGCTGCGCCCCAATAGACACTTTCTCCATGGCAAAGATGGGTAATGGGTTGCTTTGGCCAAAGGGCGCCATCCGTTCAATCATTTCCAGCAAGTAGGGGTTCACCTGACTGGGCGCCAGAGTCATATCAATCCAGGTGACGGGTGCCATCAGTTCATCGGGAATATTGGCTTGGCAAAGCTGAAACAAACGGGACTTTAACTTGGGAAGATCCTTCTGAGTAATGGAAAATCCCGCAGCCCCGCTATGCCCCCCCCATTTAATAAACAGATCTTCAATGGAAGTCAGGTGCTGATGTAGGTTAAACCCTTCGATGCTACGGGCCGAAAAACGAATTTCCTGACTATCATCATCAATATATCCAATAAAGCAAGGACGATGATACTTCTCAATTAAGCGTGTGGCCACCAGACCAACGATGCCCTGGTTCCAATCCGGACTACACAGAATAATGGCTTTTTGATCCGTCAGCTCCCCGGTATTGATCAGATGGGTATCTGCCTTTAACAAGCATTCATCTACCATCTCTTTGCGACGTCGGTTATAGTGTTCCAACTTGGCCGCCAGTTGTTTAGCCGTCTCTTGATCAGCCGTGGTTAAAAGCTCTACAGCCTCATGGGCATGGGCAATCCGACCAATGGCATTTAAACGAGGGCCAATGGAAAATCCGAGGGAAGTCGTGGTAATGGGTGCGGACTCGTTCACGTTGGCGGCCAAAAGCAATTCATGAAGCCCAAGCCGCTCTCGCTTCTGCAAAACTTGAAGCCCACGCCAAACCAGGTAACGGTTTTCACCCAACAAGGGCACCATATCCACCACAGTCCCTACAGCCACCAGATCCAACAAAGCTTCTATCTGGCTTTGAGGCGCATCATAAGCCTGAAGAATCGCTTCACAAAGCTTGTAGGCAACCCCAACACCCGCCATATGAAACACCGGCGATTGTGAAGACAACAACTTCGGATTGAGAATGGCAAAGGCCTGTGGCAGGTTTTCAGGCAGCTCGTGGTGATCTGTGATAATGGTATCGACGTTTAAGCCTTTAAGCAGGTTGACCTCATTAAAGTTGGTAATACCCGTATCCGTACTAATGACCAGTTTCAACTGGCGGGAGCTCACCAATCGGCACAGAGAAGCTGTGTTCAAGCCATGGCCTTCCGAATGACGGCTGGGAATATAGTAGCTGACTTTCGCATTCAGGGATTTCAAGGTCTCATACAAGACGGAGGTCCCGGTAATCCCATCGACGTCAAAATCCCCGTAGACCAAAATGGCTTCCTGAGTATCAATGGCTTGGCGAATGCGATGAAGGGCCTTTGGCATATCCGGAAAAACATCCGAAGATGAGGGTTGATAATCCTGGATATTCAAAAAAGCCTTTGCTTCAACCGGATCCGCGATTCCGCGGATGGCCATGAGTTTGGCCAAAACAGGAAAGCCCCCAACCGATTCGATCAGTTCCGGGGATAGGTTTTGAACATCTGCTTCTTTATATTTCCAGATTTGGCTCACTGAGCCATCTCCTTGCGATTGCCTGCCTGAAGATTTCAAGATATCAAACCGGTTGATTGAAACCGCCAATCTCCGCTGACCAAATTATCCCTTTAATCCAAGGTTTGCACAAGCCAAGCCATGAATAAAGCGCCTGGAACTATCCTAACCGCCAGACCTTGGTGATACCAATCCCTAGGGTTCATGCAGATGGGATACAATATAAAAGGAGAATCGTTTTAATCAAGAAGCCGCCATAGGACACTGTCATTTCTGATGCCAACCTTTCAAGCCCTCGTTGAAACGGCAAATCGCCTTTATCAGTCCGGCCAACACCAGGAGGCCGAAAAAGCCTATCAACAGGCATTGGAAGAGGCCAATCTGCCGAATCCCGAGGATCCGCGTCTTGCCACTGTATTTAACAATTTGGGCTTGGTTTATTATGCGCAAAATCAATATGATTTAGCACAACCGGCTTATCAGAAGGCCTTGCAAATTCGCCAAAAAGCCTTGGGGAATGAGCACCCACATGTGGCCATGACCCTCTATAACCTCGCTTTGCTTTACTTTTCTCAAGGCAGGCTGGAAGACTCTGAAAATCTTTGTAAACAGGCGTTGGCAATTCGTAAGCAACTTGATTCAGTAAGCCCATTGGATATTGCGTTATGTCAAAACACGTTATCACTCATTTACCTAGCCCAAGGGTTACCTGAAAAGGCAAAACCATTTTGTGAAGCAGCGCTCAAGATTCGGGAGCAAGCCTTAGGCCAGACTCACCCGTTGGTGACATCCACACAAAATAGCCTGGT
Organism: Vampirovibrionales bacterium; assembly: GCA_025451145.1. Lineage (GTDB taxonomy): Bacteria > Cyanobacteriota > Vampirovibrionia > Vampirovibrionales > JAGQHJ01 > JANWKX01. The sequence continues at coordinate 98 of JANWKX010000153.1, read as the reverse complement.
TCAGATTTATCAGGCTTTAGGCGTCACGGAGACGACCCTCCCCATTCCTCAAAATGTTGCACAACCGCAAAGTATTCCGCTGTACGAAATCGAGAAGA
>JANWKX010000152.1 GCA_025451145.1 Vampirovibrionales bacterium | reverse complement strand
TTTACTAAAAATTAAACACCCATTCTATCTTATGTGAATGATTGTAATGTTTAAAGCCGAGCGATTTAAGACGTTTGTGTTGAAATGTAAATTTTTTGCGATGCAAGTAGCATTAAAAATTCTTGAGTGGGATTTAACCAGTATCAAAATAACTGTAATTAGTGGGGAAAAACCTTATGGATATTAATCCGCTACGCTTATTAGAAAGTACACGTGGTCAAGTAGGAGTTGGGATTGCTGCCGTTGCTGCCTTATTAACCGGAGTTGTGGCTTTAATTCACCATCATCGTGCCCATAAAAAAGGGAAAAAAGGTGGTGCGGATGATGCCGCCATTCAACAATTGATGGCAGCACTGACTGGCGGTAATCCAGCAGCATTAGGTGGCGCGACAGGAATGCCTCAAGCACCCGGTATGCCAGGTGCAGGAGATATGTACGGCGCTCAAGCGGCAAATCCTTATGGCAATTTGGCCTTGGCCTCCAACCCTCCTATGAACTATGGCGGAGGATATGCGCAAGGATATTCAACGCCCTCTTATCCTGTAGCCGCTTCTCCGGCAAACTACCAATATGCAGGATATTCTCCTTATCAACAACCCCAAGCACAGGCTTATGGCGGTTACGGAATGCAGTCACCATATGGCGCATCGCCATATGGTAATCCTTACGGTCAGATGGCTTACTAGAGACCGCACTTTTTAAGATCTATCAAAGCGCTTGCCGATAATGATCAGCAAGCGCTTTGTGAATCTCTGGTTCAGGGTTTAATCAACCATCTCGTTTGTCATCGTCATCATCACACCAGAGAATCATGAAACCCGATCCTTGTTTCAGGGCATGGCCTTCATCATCATGTCACTGGCGTTTGGCATCCTCATGACGCCGCCTGGGGGTGACGCCATGCCACCGCTATCACCACGATCCATCATCATTCGGTCAATGAACTCAACCATCAGCATCATGGTCATCAATGTCATCATCATTTTCATGGGACTCTACTCCTCTCTTCCGCTCGACGTATCATCTTTCTGCTTGAATCACCGGACATTAGACGCTGTGGGGCCAGACCGAGATGTGTCCGAAACACCCCGGAATCATATAATCAAATCCTTGAAGCCGTAGCCACCGGAAGGCTTTTTGAATATCGGTGTAGGAGACATTGAAAAAGTCGGCCATGGCCATTAGTGAAGGTAATAAAATACATTGGTTGCGCCAGATGCCATGCACTTTTAACAACCGCCCGATCAATAAACCGATTTCCTGATGGGGCATTGGGGTTGAGATAGTTGACGAATGAAGATCCTGAAAATCCTGAAGGGTCATAATCTTGTTTTTGGTGGGTAAATCATCGGGGTTCATCGACATCTGATTCATCATGATGAAGCGTTCATGACCAGCCGCCACGGTATCAATTCGAAATTTTGGGGAACGGAGTTGCTTTTTAGGCTTTGAATACATCATTGAACAACCTCTTTTATCTTCTCTCTGCCTTTCAAAATGCGAATCGGCTGTTGAACCGACGAACCCTTTGATAGTAACAATTTTTTTGAAGAACCGGATCCATCTGGAGCCTATTAGACTAAAGTGCAAAAACCGGCAATGGGTCTACAATCCTGCTGTTCAATTCGCATCTTTGTAGACTAACCCAGAGGAGGCGTAAGCCAGAGTTACGCCTCCTGTTAGAGCTATGATTTTTCGGATTGATTTTACAGATAGACAAGGATCGATGGTTTGAAATATCTTATGCAAGGCTTTCTGGGAAACGTTCAGTGCTTTTCGCACCGACTAACCCACCTAATCCAGCTGCAATTAACGATAACAGCACCGCAAAGAATGCCCACCATGCAACCTTGCCCGCCGTACCCGTCACGCGTTGAGTAACCCGCCGAGCAACTTGCCGAGTTTCGATGCGAGACCCTTGTACCAAATTCAAAGCATCGGCTTGTGAAATGCCTGTATGGGCAGTGATAATTCGCGCAGCGGCGGTATCATTCCCCGCGGCAATTTGGCGAACAATCTGGGCTTTAACCTGAGGGGATGTGTTTAACCTGGCCAAAACCCGGCTATTGGGCCCTTGTTGCGCCAGTAGTTGCGTCAACCTGCGATCGATGTCAGTTTGGCTGACGACCACGCTGGCTTGACGCTCCGTAGCAGCCACTCCTCTATAGGCAACATTGGTGGCCGCTCCCTGGGAAACACCGGTCAAACCGCTTGAAACCAGGTTAAAAGCGCCTCCTAATAAGGTTCCGACACCTGAACCGATAAAGAAGAGGGTGACCACGAGATACAGACTCCATGTCAGGACGCCATGGAGGATGCCATCTGCGCGGTAAATCGTGTTGGCCCACCAGGAAGCTGCCCAAGCCCCCAGAAATACGGAGATGAGTGTTGATATAATCAACCAAACACCGCTGCCCACGCCAAATCCTGTAAAGGTGGCCGGATTAAATGTGCTCAGTCCCACAGCAAGACCCAGAAGTCCTAACAGGACCTGGCTGACCAATGCAATAAACAAACCTGCAAACACGGCACCCCAACGCACCCGGCTGACACCAGGCACTTCGTTCATGGATATGACCTCTCTTGCCATTCGGATTTTCCTCCTTACTCTCTTGATGCTTTGATGCTCTTACTCATTAGTATCTCCAACCCAGCAATTGATCTGCTGATCAGCCGCCAAACGATTCAAATGCCTCATAATTATCAAGCCGAATCGAGATATCAGCAGAGTTCTATCGTCCCGAAACGCCATCAACGATAGAACTTGAGGCTTTTCCGGATCACCATATCAATACAGCAGTATCCCTCTATTGTTGGCGATATTGGAGTGGCTTTAATCACCCGGGCTGTTAATTTTTTGGAATTGAACTTGATACGATATCCCTGGTAGTGAGGGAAAAGTCTCAGTCTTAAAGATTCATGAAGACCGAACATAGGTTTTGGGGAGCCTGACGCGTAAGCCGCACATCAATTCATATTCGATGGTATTCAGGCATGCGGCCCAATCACTTAAAGAAATCTGCTTGCCCTGGGAGGGGCCTATCAAGGTAATGACGTCTCCCACCTGGGCTTCAGGAACCTGGGTAATATCCATCATGAGTTGGTCCATGGTGATGATGCCGACCTGAGGGACGGGAACGCCACGGTATAAGCCTTCGATGCGATTGGATAAATTGCGGGGAATACCATCGGCATAGCCCAACGGCAGGGTCGCAATCCGAAGCGTTTGATCCGTTGTGTTGTAGAAGGTTCTGTTATAGCTCACACTTTCCCCAGGCGGTAGCGGGTGGATGTGAACAATCCGGGCCTTCAGCCCCATTGCGGGTTTCAAGGGAAACGGCATCGGTCTGGAATCCCCGGAATAGCCGAACAAAGAGATGCCGATGCGAACCAGATTGCTCTGTGTCAAAGGATAGTGCCATGTCCCGGAACTGTTGGAGAGGTGTCTGAGGGGTGGAAGTGTCTTTAACTCCCCAAGTAGGGCTTCCCATTGTTGAATTTGATGCTGGGTAAAGGCCTCGTCACTGGTCTCGGCAAAGTGGCTAAAAACGCCTTCGACGGAAACCGCCGGTGATTGCTGACAGTTTTGAATAAAGGCTGCTGCCTGATTCGCCTCAATGCCGATTCGATGCATGCCGGTATTGATTTTAATATGAATCTTGGAAGGCTGCCCGGTGATATCATAGAGCCGGGCCAAGGATGACAGTTGATCGGGGGTAAAAAGGGTCATCTGGATGTCATGTTCGGCACCGTAATGCATCGCCCAATCCGGGGTGACCCCCAGAACCAGAATGGGGATTTCAAAGCCAGCGTTTCGAATCTGAAGCGCCTCATCCATAGAGGCAACCCCCACCATGGACACCCCTGAGGCTTCCAATATCGGAAGGACCATCACGGAGCCGTGGCCATAGGCATCGGCTTTGAGAACGGCCATAATCTCAACGGTCTGGGGAACGAACTGCCGAATATGGCCAATATTTTCTTCAATGGCCGCCAAATCAACCTCCAACCAAACATCCCGACGGGTGTTGAAAGGTAACGTTCGTGAAAACTTCAATTTTAGGCGGCCCTATAGTAAAGTAAGATATATTTAACATTGTAATGTGAAGAACCTGATTGTGAATATGGCGATTAATGTTGCGGTTGTGGGTTGTGGAAACTGGGGTAAAAACCTCATTCGGAATTTTGAGCACCTTGAGCTGCTCAAGGCGGTTTGCGATTTAGACAAAGATACCTTGGGCAAAATTAAGAAACAATCTCCCAAGGTGATGGCCACGTCTCACTTTGAGGATATTTTGGAGAACCCGGATATCCATGCCGTGGTCATTTCAACCCCAAGCCATACTCATTTCGGCTTGGCAAAGGCCTCTCTTTTGGCCCAAAAACATGTTTATGTCGAAAAACCCATCGCCACCAGCACTCGGGAAACCCAGGAGCTGTTTACTTTATCGGAGTATGTCGAGCGAATTTTGATGGTGGGCCACTTAATGCTTTACCATCCTGGAATTAACCGATTAAAACAATTGATTGAAGAGGATTACTTGGGAGAAATTCGCTATATCCAGAGCGATCGATTGAACCTGAACCCTCATCGCGCAGATAGAAGCGTATTATGGGATTTGGCGCCTCATGATCTGTCTATGATTATGTTTTTGCTAGGCCATGGCCCGGATCGGGTGGTCTCGGTACATGGGTCTCAGACCAGTGCTGATGGCCTGGTGGATATTGCCCATATTGAGATGGAGTTTCCCGGTGGCGTTGGGGGCCATATCCATAATAGCTGGGTTCATCCGGTGAAGCAGGTTAAGCTGGTCGTTCGGGGCTCTGAGAAAACTGCCGTGCTGGATGATACCATCTCAGGTGTGGGTAAGCTCCAGATCTTCAGTAACACCAACCCGCCCGAGCATATTCTGCCTGAGTATTTGACCATTGAGCCCTTAAAACTGGAATGCCAGCATTTTATCAACTGCATTCGCACCGGCCGGAGGCCCAAAAGTGATGGGATTAATGGTCTTGAGGTCGTCAGGATTCTTGAGGAGGCCGAGCATCGGCTTTCTATCGCCAACCATGGCGTATTAAGTTAAAACCAGCACTGCATCTCACTTTAGCGCTTGTCAATCAGTGAATTTTAAGCTATAAGTAAAAGTTCAGGGAAATCCGGTGAAATTCCGGAGCTGTGCCGCAACGGTGATTCTCTTTCAGAAAGCCCGAACACCTGACCACCAATTTGTCTTGCGAGCACAAGGAGAGCCGGGTTGACAGGATTAAATAATGTATTTCACTTTGTGCCCTTCGGCTTGAGCCGGTAGGGTTTCTATGGGTTTTTATGGCATTTCATCAATAGCGCCCTCTATACCTTATGGCCAGGCCTGGCCTGGGGTATCACGACCCAAAAGTGACTTCCAGGGAAGCAGCCCGGCAAAAAATCCAAGTTCGATTGAGCAATCAAATTCAGAGGGCGGTTTTTCACGTTTAAAGACAGCCCAACGCATTTATCACTACGTGGCTCCCATGACGGCGTTATCTTTATTTTCCGCTGGTTTTGCAGCCTCTCTAGCCTTGCCGTGGTTTATTAAAGGGCTATCATTGCCGTCGTTAAAGCAATCCTTTTCAAAGTTTACGGAACACCTTCAAAGCGCCTCCGGGCAAAGTCCTATGAACGAACTGGCCAAGGAAACGGATAGCCATGAAGTTCAAATGGGCCTTTATTATACCGAAAGCCTGCTTTCTGCCTTGATGTTTGCTAAACGTAACCCTGGGATCATCCAAGACCG
>JANWKX010000151.1 GCA_025451145.1 Vampirovibrionales bacterium | reverse complement strand
AGCTGGGCGGTTTTGGTCCAAAAGAAAAAGCCGAAATAACCCCTGGCAAAGTAGAAAGCCCAAGACCAACCTTCTTTATCCTTCAAGCCAACGGCCAGGTTAAACGATCGACATCCGTGGCTCCTCATCAACTGATGACGCCGACCTTAAAAGATCCTCGAATTTCGATTCAAAACATTCCCACCGGGCAGGCCTCCTTTTTAAACCGGGATATGATTTTCTTTAACAGCCTGTTTAATGCCACCAGCGCCAACCAGATTGAGAAAGCCTTCGTTGCATTGGATGATAAGTACCCCTCTAAGCCAGAAGCGCAGCACAGCCATATCGGGATAATGCTCAATAGCCTTGGCGGTGAGATTAATGCCTTAAACCGGCTGATTGATAAAATGGCCAGCCTTCATCGAAAAGTAGACATCATTGCTTACGGCACAGTTGCCAGTTGCGGCGCCATTTTCCTGGCTGCGGCCACTGGAAATCGTTTTGCAACACCTAATGCCCGTATCCTCATCCATCAGCCAAGATTGGGTGGTTCTTCAGTTAGAAACATAGGTGAATCCAACGCCATTGCCCAAAACACGGATCAATTGAAGCTTGATTTTATCAACATTCTGCATCGAACGACCGGGCGCACTGAAAACGCTTTGAGAAGAGACATCGATCGAGATTATTATCTTAACCCGCTTGAAGCCTTATTCTATGGCCCTAAAGGCTTGATCGACGGCATTTTGATTGGCCCCGATCAGGTCTTAACCCGTGAAGACGTCAACCAATATTTGGTACAACAGCTTGGGTCTCAGCGAGCTGTTGATGGCTACATCGAAAAACGATTGAGCGATATGCGACAAGGACGTTTGAACGTCTATCCAGCACAACATGACGATGGCGATCCCTTTGATAATCCTAGCGTCACCATTGCCAAAGTGGCCCAAGGCGTCACAAAACGATTATCGGAGGTTGAGGCATTCAAGCCATCTCTCCCGATACCTCAAGATGCTTCAGAAATTGACTACTACAATATACTCCCTTAATGAGTGGGCACTATTACGGCACATCCTCCATGCATCCGAACCAAGGCTTGCCATCGATGCTTTATTGGTATAATTCCCATAGATGCACTTTCGCTCTAAAATGGTTTAGAAATGCCTCAGTAGCTCAGTTGGATAGAGCAACCGCCTTCTAAGCGGTAGGTCATAGGTTCGAATCCTATCTGGGGTATTTTCTCTATTCAGGCCTTCCGTTTGAAGTTTGATATATCACTACGGGTGTGTCCAATTTCGGTTATCAAAGTGCTTTGGCAAGGACTCCCAATGACAGCCTCTCTCCAATCACACGTATCTCAAAATATCCAAACGCTTTGCCAGCAAAAGGAAGCGTTGGTAGATGTCATACGATTTCTACATTCAAGACATTGGACCCCGGCCACCAGCTCCAATTTTTCCTGCCGGGCTTTAAATGATCCAGAAAAGGTATCTATCTCCGTCTCCGGCCTGGATAAAGGGAGCTTGACCATTGATGATTTTCTGGATGTGGATTTACTAGGAAACGTGATTGGCTCTGAACAACCAGATGCTAAGCCTTCTGCTGAAACAGTGCTTCACCTGATCATATACAAGCGGTTTCCCCAAGTGACAACCGTCCTTCATGTCCACTCGGTAAACGCAACGGTTCTGTCTTTATTAGATCAGGCCCAAAATAAGCTTCAACTCCAGGGGTTTGAAATGCTCAAAGCCTTTGAAGGCATTAAACATCATGACACGGTGTTGGATGTTCCAATCTACCCAAACTCACAGGATATGTCAGCCTTATCCCAATTGATTGAAGCTGATTTAGCATCTCGACAAGATCCTTTGCATGGCTTTCTATTGGCCGGGCATGGGCTTTATGCATGGGGTGAAACACCTGCACAGGCCAAGCGTCATGTGGAAGCCTTTGAATTTCTATTTGATTGTGTCTTAAAATTAAGATCTTATGGCCATACTGTTTATTCCTGATAAAAATGAGCAATTGAACGCTTTCCCGGCGATTCAATCCTACTTGTCGCAACGAGGCATTACCCTTGAGCAATGGCAGGCCAATCAACCGCTTGCCTTAGATGCCGACGAAGAGATTATTTTAACAGCCTATCAGGATGCCTTGAAACCCTTTATGGCAACCCATGGCTACCAAACCGCCGATGTCATTTCGGTTCACCCTCAAACCCAAAATATCGAGGCACTCAAAGCCAAGTTTTTGGCCGAACATACCCATTCCGAAGATGAAGTCCGATTTTTCGTCGAGGGCCAAGGGTGGTTCTGGTTTAATTTGGGAGATGATGAACCGGTGATCTGTGTTCTTTGCCAGGCAGGAGATTTACTCTCAGTCCCAGCAGGGTATAAACACTGGTTTGACTTAGGGGACAGGCCCCATGTCAAAGCCATCCGTATTTTTACCGATGCCAGTGGTTGGATACCCCACTACACAAACTCCGGTATCCATGAGCGCTATCAAAAAGTATTGAGTACGCCATGATCCGCTTTATTCTCCTGGATATCGAAGGCACCACAACCGATGTTCGCTTTGTGCATCAGGTTTTGTTTCCCTATGCTCGCCAGCATCTTGAAGCGTATGTTTTAAATCATCTTGATTCGCCCTTTGTTCAGGAGAATCTGAAGCGGGTTAAGGAAACCGTTTTGTCGGAAGACCGACGGCAAATTGATAACAACGAGGCGATTGCGTATCTCCTGAAGTGGATTGATACGGATCGAAAACATACAGCATTGAAAGCGCTTCAAGGCGAACTTTGGAGGACGGGCTACGAACAAGGTGAGTATCAAAGCCATCTCTACCCGGATGTTATCGAGGCGTTGAAACGCTGGCAGCAAGCAGGTATCGAAGTGGGTATCTATTCTTCCGGATCTGTTCAGGCACAAAAACTTCTGTTTCAATACACACCTTATGGTAATTTAAACCCGTTTTTTAGCCACTACTTTGATACCCGTATCGGCGCCAAGCAGGATCCAAAGGCTTATGCCACTATTGCCGAGCAGTTGAATCGCCCGGCCAATGAAATATTATTTTTATCAGATATTGAAGCCGAGTTGGCAGCCGCTCATTCAATGGGATTTTCCGTTGGGCTGCTCGCCCGGGAAGCATCCACGTTGCCTGACTCTCGATTTCCGGTTTACCTGGATTTCAGCTCAATTTTGCAAACACCTTCCAAAGTGTAAACTCAATTCGCCTGCGGAAAATCAAGTGCCAGACCATTTGACACTACTCAAAATTAAGAGAAATATGTGAAAATAGCCCCCTAAAGCATCACAACGCTTGGGAGCTTACTTTTTCTACATATGTCCAACAACACTACCTTTTGTAAAATAATCTTGTATGGGTTGGGTTGCATGGCCTAAAGCATCACAAACTGCTCCTTGCGCTTTACCCAAACAATTAGGCCCGCCATTACCGCCAAGGTGACCGAATACACCACCTTGTTCAACCCATTTTGTAACAGGCGCAACTGATTGTCCCAAGGCTCCAGTGACTTTCCCATAAACACTGCCATAACTGTTAACTTGCCCCATATCATACCCCCCATTATTCGCTATCATTTATGACTCATGCCCATGCATGAGCGTTTCAACATAAAACAGTTATTAATATAAAGACAAAAAATTTTAGTTTCTTGTTAACTTGTAACTGAAATTTAAGAAAATTGAGCTCGCACTGGAAGCGTTTCTTAGCAAGATTGCCCTATCCAGCAATTGTTTGGGCAGGTTCTTGATGAAGATGGTCAGTTGTGGCACTTTCTTTCTCGGCTAAGGCTTTGGCGCGGTGAGGCGCCATGGCTTGCTCAAAAAATTCAACCATAGCATCCACAGCGAATTGATCTTCGTATAACAGCGTATTCACTTCCAGAATTCTCGATTTAATCGACTGGCGAATATCCGGTTGCGTGGCGATACGAACCGCAATATCCACATACGCTTCACGGGTCTCGGCAATACAATCGTCAATCCCCATTTTCAGGTAGCAGCCATGAGTCACTCTTCCCCTCATAAAATCTGTAGGCATGGTCACAATCGGGGTTCCCAGGGCAAAGGCTTCATAATTGGTATTACCGCCGCCGAAATAGAGTGTGTCCAGCATGACATCCGCAATTTCCATCAGGCCGACAAATTCATGCCAGGTCATTCTATCGAGAATCCGAAGCCGATCGAGAACATCGGGGAAGCTCTTGCGAAATCGCTGCATGAGCAAATCGTTCCAATCCTGGCAATAGGCATTCAATAAAAGAATTTCACCTTCAGGGTCTTTGCGAAGGATATCGCGCATGATCTCGTCAAAGTCAGGGTGAATTTTAAAGACCGATTGCGGACACAAATAGAGATGGGCGGTAGGGCTTAGCCCATAGTGTTCCCGTGTGAATTGCTCCGGCTGCACATTGGGTTTGTAATAATAAGTGGGTAATGTCTCCAGCCTGACCAGCTTTTCAGAATAGTGGTCATCTGCCTCATCGGTTTCCAAAAGCTTGCTCGAAATAAAATAATCGATGGTTTTGATGCCTGTTGTCACAGGATGCCCCCAGGTGACGCATTGAACCGGGGCCAGGCGATTATAGGCCATAAAATAGGTAGTCGGCTCCATGCCAATATCGGCATAATACAGAACATCCAGGTTCAAATCGGCAACAGTCTGGGTAGACACCTCAAAATGGGTGGATGACAGGTTAATATGGGTATAAGGTTGGGTCACCGGAGGTGATTCAGGAGAACTGACGGTAATAACCACCACATCAAAGCGGTCCCGTGGCAGTTGGTTAATAATACCCAGCATCAAGCGTCCAATGGTGTGCTCACTGGAAAAGAACCGGGAAATAAACCCAATTTTGGGCTTCTCGTTGTATTGGTAGTTATGGGTTTTCCAGACGTCCAGATCCGAAATCAGCTTGGTATAGAGTTCTTGAGGCTCTTTGTCATTTTCGCCATGATAGGCCAGAAAGAAGTTTGCCGATCCAATTTGCGCCATGGGGTTTTTAATATTCAAGGGTGAGCGTTTATGAAGGGCCTTAATGGAGCGAATAAAATGCTTTCGCCATTTCTGGATTGATTTTGTGTCCTGGTAAATGGGGGGCAGAGACTTTGCCTTCTGAACCTTGAACTCATCCCGTGGGTTTAACTCGATGGCTTTTTCGTAGGCATCTTGGGATTCCTGGTTATGACCGGCATCCGCAAGAGCGTCTGCCAAGCCTCGCCAGGAAAAGCTGAAATTGGGATCAATCTCAGTGGCCTGCTTGAAGCATTCAGCGGCCTTTGTAAACTCGGAACGAAATTGGAACAAAATCCCCAGGTTATGATAGGCAACCGCATCATCGGGCTTCAGGTTAAGCGCCTGCTTGAACATCTCGAAGGCCTGTTCGATATTTCCTCGCTCCCGCAAGATAGCTCCCAGGTTATGGTAGGCCCATCGTGATTTGGGATCCAGGCTAAGGGCCTTTTCACTATACCGGTAGGCTTCATCCAGTCTGCTGAGGCGAATCAGGGCACCTGCCAGGTTAGTATAGGCCTCAACATGTTCAGGTTTCAAGCGAATGGCTTGCAGATAAGCTTGCTCTGCCTTATCAAACGATTCCATTTTCTGGTAGATCACGCCCAGATTAAAATAAGCCTCCTCATACTCAGGACTGAATTTCAGGGCCAGGTGATACTGATTTTCCGCATCACTGAATTGATTATTCTTCTGAAAAATCTGCCCGATATGAAAGTACGCCGCAGCATAGCTGGGTTGAGTCTTTAAGATCAGCTCAATGGTGTTAATGGCTTTTTGAGGATCTCCCTGATCGCTGTAGACCTGCCCGATACTCAACAAGGTTTCCGGGTCATTGGGCAGGAGGGATAAAGCGGTTTCTAGAGTGGCCAAAGCCTCATCCAGTTTATTTTGCTGATGGTATGCCTTCCCAAGGTTCAGGTGTGCATTCCAGAAGGTAGGTTGTATCTCAATGGCCTTTTGGTAATACCCAACAGCCTCGTCGAGAGCCTCCGCGGAAACATATGCATTGGCTGTGTTATAGAGAACCTCAGGAGACTCCGGGCGGATTGAGATGGCTTTGAGATAATGATTAATCGCTTCCTGATGATGGCCGGTCTCCTGGTACACATTCCCCAGGTTATTCCAGGCAATAAAATAGTTGGGATTATAGCGAAGGGCTTTCTGATAACATTTTTGGGCGATTGGAAAAGCTTTCTTCTCGAAATACTGCACACCAAGTTTGTTGTAGAACTCGGCTTGAGCTTGGTTCTTTTGAAGATAGGTTGTCAGAAGGGCTTGTGCTTCTGCTTGTTTTGAAGTGTCCCCGGTTTGCACCAAAACAGTGCTCAATAAAAAGTAAGCCTCGTCATGACCGGGGTCATGGGCCAGAATTTGGCGATAAACCGCCTCAGCCTCAGGGTACTGACCATTGAGGTGATAGGTATAACCTTCTTTTAGGAGCTCTGAAATCACGGCCATGAAGATGCGCTCTCAAGATGGGGTCATCGTTTTGTGCAGTTTAACCAGCGTAACAAACCCGCGATCTGGGGATATCGTCTTAAAAAATGAATTTTGGGAAGATCCAGGTCTCAGACAAAGGGTTATTGGTAAATACGGACTTATGATTGAGGGTCCGTTCCCTCCCCTCAAACACCCCTCCCTCCTTCATTAAAGGGCTTCGCCCTTTACCCCTTTCTCTTTTTAAATTATCAATATTTGCCAACATCAATAAAGCATTGGAATGTAAACATCGACTTAAAACTTGGGTAACAAATGGCATCATTTATGTTTCAGTGGGGTTTATGCAGAGCAGAATTAATTCATAAAAAGAGGAACCCGAGCGTTATGAGTATTTACGGCGTTTCACAAAAATTATCAGGCAATCTAGCAGCAACATCCTCTGCTTCTCGAAATCATCAACCGGCTCCTCAAGCTCAAGCGGATGCGTTTCATCAATCGTTAAAAGTCCGGTTTGGCTCATCCGATCCCACCGAGATACAGCCGGTTCAAGGCAAAATTGGTGACACCACCGTCAATTTAACGGTCGGTGATATGACAGCAATCCCGGCAAGTGCCTATGTGCTCCCGGAGTTCAATGATTCGGCTTCGGATTCGGGGGTAGGCGGAGCCATTATTCGTAAATTTGGAAGAACAGCCCTTAACGACTATATTCATTTACTTCAAACGAGGGGTCCACAGCAATATGGTGATGCTCATGTGACCCCGATTCAAGATGGAAAATATATCATCCATGTGGTCTCTGCTGACTCGGGAAGAGACAAAGAGTTCAAAACAATCCAAGATTCGGTCTATCATGCGCTGCAACAGGCTCAAGAAAAGGGTTGTGAGTCGATTGTCATGCCGACTTTAGGTACAGGAGCACTTGGAGATTTAACGGATGAACAATCGGCCAAGGCGATGCTCTCTGGCATTAAAAAATTTGCAGATGAAGGTGGCCATTTGACAATTACGATTGCAGTTGCTGATCTAAATCCCAATGATTTACAAAAGAAGTTTCAAGCATTTCAAAATGTGCTTGAGTCAGGCTCTTACGTGAATGCAAAACCTGAGGTAGGTACTCGTTGGGCTAATCCTGGTGGAGTAGTACAAGAGAATGCAAATGTACCACCACCACCACCTACTGTGCAAGCAACCGCTCAACGTAGTCATACCTTTTTGGAATCCTTTATCAATTGGCTAAGAAACCTGCCCATCCTCAAATTTTTCTTTGGCGGCTAATCCGTTAGGTTTCTATTTCCCTGGGTGCCACCAGAAGGAAAAAGCGTTGGAGAGTAAGCCCAGCCAAAAGCCTAAAAAGGCTCCCAAGGCTGCTAACCAACGAAGCTCACGATGGCAGATGCTTTGGATGGTTTCTTCCAATTCCTTAGCAGAGAATTGATCGATTTTTTCGACAATGACGGTATTCAGGCTGATGGCCGGAAGAGCCCGGCTGAGCATATTTTCAAGCTCTTTATTCAAGTAGGTATAGGCAAAACTGGCCAAATCCCGCTTAAAGCCGGGGAGCCAATCCTCCGAGACCTGGTTGAAATCCAGATGAATCAAGCTGGTGGTCATGGCATGAGCGCCTTCCTGGCTGAGATGCGAAGCCCATGACGTGATCTCTTCCCGATGGGTGGTCAACAGGTTTATCCCGGTATCGCTGATATAATGTTTAATTTCATCCAAGGTTTCCTTGGGGAGCTGCTCCGGTGAGAATTTCAGAAGCCCGTTGGCCAGTTTTTCTTCTAATTTCAACCGGGTGATCATTTGCGTAATCAGGTCTTGTGCGCCTTCAGGCTCGTCTTCCAGGTAACTTTTCAGTTGATAGAAGCCTTTTTTGAGATCAATAAACTGCATAATAAAGCCCTGAAGCCCTCCAATCCGGGAGCGAATGGCTTCATCCAGAATGGCGATGTTCTCCTCGGTTAAAATTTTAATCAACGTGACGCGAATGGCCTCCGGGGTGAGAAATCGGTTAAACAACGTCTGTGATATCAAGGTGGCTTGGGACTCATTGATTTTAAGATGCGGCAGGGCTTTGCTTATCAGTTGACTGACAAGTGCCTCAAATTGCTTTTCCCGGCCATGTTGCAGGCTAATAATATAGTCATCGAGTAGCTTATTGATAAATTGGGGCAGGAACGTATCCACGTAACGGTAAATTCGCCGAATATGGGTAATATCCCTTAGCTCATTACCCACGGAATCAAAGAGCACATCCAGGGTTTTATAGAGATTTTCTTCGGTAATCAGCTTCTCAGCCTGGCGTTTAATATCCTCTTGCGTCAGGAGAATATCCGTAATGGTGTTGGCGATGGAAACCGACAGTTTTCGCCGTCCCCTAGGAAATATCCCAGGCGTAAAGGGGATTTGAATTTTGGTGCCAGGGATATATTGGGGCTCATAGGGATGAAAGAGCATCCATAGCGCCATTTCAGTGGCCAGCCATCCATGGAAACTATAAAACAGGGGCTGAACCCAGAACAAAGGGTTAAAGATATTCTCGAATAGTTGTGAAAATAAGGGCATTGATGCTTCTTTCTCAGAATAATGACATTATACCCGAGCATCGGAATTCGAGTATCGGACCCTTTCCTAGTCAATGGCAGGGCTTGATTGTATAATAGGGAGGCAAGTACTTCTTAATCTGAGAGAGGCCATGGTGGCAGTAGAGAGTGGTTTAAAGAACATTTTATCGGAGTCGCATCAACTGTACCCTTTATTTTCAAAGATACTGGGTGTCGTAATCGCGCTCATGATCTTTATTTCTCTCGTGGCATATGGCGTTTCCGTTTATTTTGAGAACCAGGTCATTTCCATCGGCAAACAAACCCGCTCCCTGCAAGAAGATAATCAGGATCTTCAAATTCACCTGGATCGCATACGCTCTTATGAGAAGGTTGCCAACGCGTCTTCCAAAATCCACGGGCTACAGGTTGCAACAGAGGTGATCAATATCACAGAACCCGCTAATAAAGCCTATACCCTACCAGTCCCCCCTGAAGACAGGATTCCTGACGATATTTATGGCTACTAAGCACCGTTCGGCCCAATCGGAGAAAAACCAGTACCAGCGCCAGCGGCGTCAGTACGGTAAACGTTTCAGAGTGTTGATACTCCTGTCAACCACGTTATTTGTGGTTTTAATGGGGCGCCTCTTCTATATTCAGGTGGTAAACGCCAATGATTACCAGAGTAAAGCCAAGCATTTACGGGCCCAATCTGTGGTGATGTATAATCGGGGGCGAATTCTGGACCGAAATGGGGTTGTTCTGGCGCAGGATGAGATTCTCTATGACGTCTTTGCGCACCCCCGTTACTATTACAAATTAACCCCTGCGGATCTTGCCGAAAAGCTTTCCCCTGTGCTACATATACCGAAAAGCAAGCTGATTCAAAAGCTTAGCCTGCCTTACGACACCATTAGCGTGAAAAAAAATATTAGCAAATCCCTTGCACGCCAGATTCAAAAACTAGGATTATCCGGCATTGAGACCCCTCGAAAAATGCTCCGCCGTTATCCACAAAGCCATCTGGCCTCTCATATCCTGGGTTTTGTTAATGATGACGCCAGTATCAGCACCGGGATTGAAAAAACTTCCGAGAAGACCCTTCGCACCCCGCCTGAAATCCCAAAGATGGAACTGGATGGTCATGGGGACTTTATCAATGTGCACCATATCAATAGCAAACTGGTCACAGACTTTGCAAAGGCGGATGATGTTCATCTGACCATCGATGCCCGGGTACAATACGCCGCTGAATCGGCACTCGCGAAAGGGCTAGCGGCTTCTAAAGCCAAACGAGGCACTGTGATTATTTTGAATCCGCGAAATGGCGAAATTCTGGCCTTTGCCGTTTCCCCTGACTTTGATCCCGAACAATACTACAAAACACCTGCTGAGAACCTGAAAAACTGGGCCATTACCGATGTTTACCCTCCCGGATCGACGTTTAAGATCCTGACCATTGCCTCCGGTCTGGAGTCAGGAGTGATTAATCGGTATTCCAGGATTCATGATACAGGCATCTTGAAAATGGGCGGGTTTACCATTAAAAATTACGATTACACCTCTCATGGCGCTCCCGGAGACATCGATCTGGTTTATCTCTTCCAGCACTCCAGTAACATCGGCAGCTTGCTGGTCTCCCTGATGATGGATCCGGCCGAGCATTACAAGCTGATCCATCAATTCGGCCTTGGGGAGAAAACCAATATTGATATTCCCGGAGAATCCAGAGGGATTCTGCACACACCCGATAAATGGGATCAGTTGACCCACGGCACCATCGGGTTTGGGTACGGTTTGGCGGCAACCCCCATACAAGTTGCATCCGCCGTAGCAGCCATTGCCAATGACGGTATTTGGATTACTCCCCATTTACTCAAGAATGAAACCAACATTGTTAAACGTCGGGTATTGTCCGAAAAAACCTCCCGCACGGTGACTGACTTACTCACCGAAAGTATTGAAACGGCTAAAACATCAACAGTTCGGCTCCAAGGGTTTCACCTGGCCGGAAAGACCGGAACCTCCCGTAAGCCTTCAGCCGATGGCAAAGGCTACAGCAACGATGTCTTTACCTCGTTTGTCGGTTATTTTCCTGCCGAAAACCCGCAAGTGTTAATGATGGTGGTGGTGGATAGCCCACGGGTAGGTAACGCGTGGGGAAGTACTGTGGCTGGTCCTATTTTCAAGAATATCGCCATGCAGACCGTTGGGTATCTTGGGTTAAAGCCCAGCCAGGCCATTGCCACCGCCGAACAAAATACGGTTAACCAAAAACCTCACTAGATTTCAGGCGCTCCTCCGGAACACGTAGGCTGTTTAAGGGAGACGCATGCACGGTTTTTACAGTGTCCTGACGAGGAAATCCGGGCCTTCCCCCCTTACCATGGGTAAGGTAATAAAAACCCAATTTCACGATCGTGTAAAGCCGAGAGATATCATAAAAAGGAGTTTAGATATGTCAGTAGGCAGTATCTCGGGAGGAGGAGCCAATCCGTATCAGTTACAATGGCTCAATTCTCAGCAAAACACCTCCAACCCGTTCAATATGGTTCAAGGCGGGGGGCACCATCATCACCATCACCATGGGGGTGGTCAAGGGATAAGCGGGACCTCGAATTCCTCAAATACCTTTGAAACCTTATTGTCCAGCTTGGATGGCAGTAACAGTACCAGTGGGACCAGTAGTAGTACGACACCAAGCCCAACTGGTACGGACAGCGATAGCAATAACGATAGCTGGAACTCGCTACTCAGTTCGAACACCAATGGAAACACAATTGATAATCCGGATGGGACCCAAAGCACCATCAGTGTTTTGGCGTAACGCCCAATAAAACCATTAAAAGCACTTAACCGGGTATCGGCAACGGAATGCAGGCACCCGGTTATGGTTTTGGAATCTTTTTAAGTCAGACCGTTAAAGAAGGGGATGGCGTTCTTTTTGGAGAGAATCATCTTGGGCATCAGGCTGCTGGCTTTAATCACCTGGTTTTTGCCAAGGCGCTTCGCTTCATAAAGGGCTTTATCCGCCAACTCAACCAGTTCAAAGGCTGTGTGATGCTTTGGCTCAAGCTGCGCAACCCCAACGCTAATGGTCATGGTCAAGGGATTTTCCGGCATGCAGAATACGGTTTCAGAAACCAACAGGCGGATCCGCTCCAACAAATCAAAGGCTTCCAGTTCGCGCGTTTCAGGGAGAATCAAGGCGAACTCTTCACCGCCATAGCGTGCTGCCAGATCTGAGCCTCGGATATTCTGTCGGATCAGTTGGCCCAGTTCCCGTAAAATGCGATCGCCCACCTGATGGCCATAGAAGTCGTTCAAGTGCTTAAAGTCATCCAAATCGAACAAGGCGAGAGATAACGGGGCATCATGGCGTCTGGCCCTGGAAATCTCTTCCTGAAGCCGGGTATTAAACTGGCGTCGGTTGGTCAATCCCGTCAAGGCATCGGTTAAAGCCATAGATTGAAGCTTGCCCAGTTCGCTGTGTTGGGAGCGAACCACTTTGGAGACCAGTTTGCCGTAGTAATATAAAATGGCCCCGATGCTCAGGGTAACGAAAAACATATGCTGCGTGTTTAACGCTAGCGGATGGGGATAATGAAAGGGCAGACCCAGCAGAAACATCCCCAGGCCAACTCCGGCTAAAATGGAGCTGAGCTTGGCTTGTTCCATCAGTTGCGCTTCCAGGCTTCCAAAAATGCCCATGAGCAGAACAAAAAAGCTTCCGGTCAGCCCATAGCAAACGGCTGTATAGAACATGAACGCAACCGGTAGCAGAACACTCAAATGCTGGATGGTCTGCAATTCAGCATCTTTCAATTTTTTGGCCATTTTCAGGAGAAACTCATTTCCCATTAAAAAGACAAAATGGGTGATTCCCAGGCCGACAAAAAAGACTTTCCCTTCCCACGTGGACAGATTGAATCCAGCGCTGTAGGTTGCAAGCATCATGGCCAAAATGAGCAGCCTGTTCAGGTGAAAGAGCACCTTAAACTGGGATTCAACCATCAAGCAATGCCACCCCGTCTAATCAACATGAAAGGATTATACAACTTCCTCCCACTGATCACCACCCGCCAACAGGTCTCGGTTGAGCTCACCTTCATCGGCGGCAATAATGGCGGCAACGACGCAATCATCCATGACGTTAACAATGGTTCTGCACATATCCAACAGACGATCGACAGCCCACAGGAGGGATAAACCGGCAACGACCTGCTCAGGCCGGAAAATGCCGATTCCGTTCAGGATCAAAGACATGGTGATCATCCCGGCGGCTGGTACGCCAGCGGCCCCAATGGACGCGATGATGGACAGAATGATAATGCTGAAAATGGTCGACAGCGATAACGGCAATCCATACATTTGGGCCAGGAACATGACGGCGATGACTTCAAACATCGTAGTCCCGTTCATATTCATGCTGACACCAGCCGGAAGGACAAAGCTGGCAATACGGTTGGAGATACCGGCGCGGCGTTCAACGCAGGCCAAGGTTACCGGCAGGGTCGCCGAACTGGAGGCCGTCCCGAAGGCGACCAAAATGGCTTCGGAAATGGCCCGGTACAGATCCAGAAAGTTGACCCGCGCCAGTAAGGACAGCATCAGCGGATAGACCAAGCCGATTTGAACGCAGAGGGCCAAGAGGACAGCGCCGATATAGGGCATTAACTTGGGGAAGATTTCCGTACCGCCATGGGAAAAGGCAGTAAAGGTCAAGGCAAAGACGCCAGGGACGGCAAAGATCATGACCCAGTCCACAATCCGCATGGTCATGGCGAAGACGGCTTCAAAGAAGGCAATAAACGGCCGGGCGGTTTCACCGATAAAGGTACTGGCTGCACCGAATAAGAGGGTAAAGACAATGACTGGGACCAAGTCACGTTTGGCCAAGGATTCAAATGGGTTTTGCGGAATCAGGTTCAGGAAGAGGTCTCTAAAGCTGGCAATGTGGCCCGGGCCTTCAACCTGGAGTGGCGCGATGCCGGTGGCGATTTCAATGCCCTTTGGAATGTGGGCGCCAGGGTCGACGAGAAAGGCGATGAGGGCCGCCACGCATGCGGCAATAAACATGGTGAGGAAAAAGTAGAAAATGGTCTTGAAGCCCATTTTTCCAAGCTGACGCCCATCCCCCAGGGAGTTGACGCCAATCATCAAGGAGCTGATGATCAAGGGAATGGCCAGCATGGCCACCAGTCGGATAAAGATTTGCCCAACCACCTCAAAGGCGGTGTGCATAAAGCTGGGGTGATCCGGGTTAAAGGGAAACCAGGTGCCCAGCAAGACGCCCAGGAATATGGCGATAAAAATGTGCCAATGGCGCTTGGTTCCAAGCCCCAAAGCCACTAAAATCATGAGTAAATTCCGCATCAGCTCTTCCGTTTTTCACTTTGACTCTCAGAATCCATTATAAAAGGATTTCGGTTTGAATGGGCAGGCGGATGCGGAATCCCATTAATTTGAAGGAGAAACTATTGCCAGGCGTCTTTTCGACGAACGCCCCGCATTTGCTTCGTCCGTTTATTGGTTTTGTTAAGCAGCTTTGAAAGCGCCTCATGTGCATCTTCCAGGTACTCTGGGGAGACCTGCGTCTCAGGTTCCATCAGCATTTCCCCTGAATAATCAGCAGGTTCAGCAGTTACGGCACGAAAAGTTAAAGTCTGGTCATCCCAGATTTTGCTACGACGCTTACTCAAGGTGGAATCTCCTATCATCTCGATTTGTGGTTCGACTCCCCCCTCACAAATTGGGGAGTTCATCGAGAATATCGAACAGAGCGAGCAAAAACTTTAATGGATCGCCCCGCCATCGCCCCATGCCCTTTACAATCTTTGACAATT
>JANWKX010000150.1 GCA_025451145.1 Vampirovibrionales bacterium | reverse complement strand
TGTAATTTACGAACCAAAGATATCGCCTTACCTTGCTCCATCGAGAAGGCAGATGCTGCGTTTTGGTTGGTTAAACTCGTTGGATCCATCATACAATTCCTCAAATAATCTCCAAATTGGCTTCCAGGCTTCCCGCTTCTTTTAGCGCCTGAAGGATTGAAATCAAATCGCTGGGGGTCACCCCAATGGCGTTTAAGGCACTGACCAGATCCTGCAAGGAGGCATTGGCGTTCAGTTGAATCAGGGATCCCTGCTGCTTTTCGATATCGATTTTGGCATTGGAAACCCCCATCGTGGATCCGCCCCCAAAGGGATTGGGCTGCGAAACGGAATTGGTGGTTTGGATACTGACTGTAATACCGCCATGGGCAACGGCTGCCGGGAGTAACTTGACGGAATTGCCAATGACAACCGTTCCAGTTCGCTCATTGATGACCACTTTTGCCACATCAGGGGATGTTTCGACTTCCAGATTTTCAATACTCGAAATCAGACCGACCCGATTTCCGGAGAAGTCTGGTGGAAAGTCAATCCGAATGGTTCCCCCATCCGAAGGAGATGCTGGTGCAACTCGTTGGGAAATCACATCGGCGACACGGCTGACCAAAGTAAAATCTGAGTGATTCAAGACCAGATCCAAGCCGTCTTCATCCCCAATCTCGGTATGAATATCCCGTTCCACAATGGCACCATTGGGAATTCGTCCTGAGGTGGTAATGGAGGTCCGCTTAGAAGATCCGGCAGCTGATGCTGATGAGCCACCGGTTGAAATAGGGCCTTGAGCCAGGGCAATCACTTCACCATTAGGACCTAACAATTGGGTCTCAACCAAAACCCCACCTTCAAGGCTTTTTGCGTTGGCCGCCGATGAAACCGTCACATCAATCTTATCCCCCGCTTTGGCAAACGGTGGAATCGTTGCAGTCACAAGGACAGCAGCAGAGTTATAACTCATAATATAGTTAGGGTTACTCACCACCACCCCAAAATTCATCATCAGGTTTTGTTGCGCGTACTGGGTTGAACGGCTTTTATCCCCGGTGGACATAAGCCCCACCACCATACCGTAACCCACCAATTGGTTATCCCGGATTCCTTTGACATGAGCAATGTCTTTGATACGGACCAATGCCGCTTGTGCTGGCGGCATTGGCATCACACTCATGAACATGAGTGCGGCCAAGAAAAGCGCTATTTGGGCTCTAACTTTTTCCAGCATCCTCTTCACATTGACTCCTTTTACATTCAACCCTAACCAATTATGCTACTATCCCTCAATTAAAGAACTGAAAGTACTTGCCAAGGATCCCGTCCCCATGTTGACGGGCGATGGTACCACGATCGGCGATATGCATTTGCAAATTGCCCACCTTATCCGAGGTCACCGTATTCGTCTCATCCAGGAAAAATGGGTTTATAATCCCACTGACATACAGGTCTTGTTCTTCTTTATTGGCAAAAACCGTCTTCTTGCCTTGAACAATCAAGGTGCCATTGGGCAACACCTGAACCACTTGGCAGGCGATGTTATCGGTATAAGAATAGGTCTTACTGGATTGCGCCATTAACGTGTTGTCATCCTGGTTGTTGACGCCGTTAACGCTCGGTAGCAAGTCCTTAAACCCTGTCAGCTTTTTGAACACGCTACTGATAATATTGGTGCTGTTTTCCGTCAGTTGTCTGGTTTTCATAATCATGGTGGTGTCACTGACATTGATCTTGGCACTTTGAACAATATTGATGGTCACCATATCGCCAATCGATCGTGGCTTTGGAATCGTGAGCAAGGACCTGGGTATAAAGGATCCTGCCGTCTTATAAGAAATACCGGCACGAAAGAGAGACTCCCCATAGGCGAGATGTCCAGAAGCCCCCAAGGTGGATAACAGCAGGGTAATAATGACAACCTGTCTATATAAATGGTGCTGCTTCATAGTGTTCTACTCTCTCTTCGTCTCTCTTCAATAAATATCTTAGTTTTTAACCCTATAAACGAATGACAACCGTATCATGACTGACCACTTGGCCTGTCAACACTTTATATTGATTGTTAGCAAGCTGTTCCTGGACTCGGATCCGTTTTCCAATCGCGCCATCTTCTAATGCCCTGGCCATCACAGAGACCTGAACACCACTGGCCATCACCAAAACCAGGCGAATTTGATCGTTTCGGAAAATGGCTGGTGTCAAAAACAACTGTCGACTTTGCAAGATAGTGCCGGGGGCAAGATTAGATTGAGCCGAATATGCCGTTATGTTGTCTTTTTCTCCGATAACGTAAGGTGCTTCATAGGTCAGACGCTTCCGCTCCAGTGTCACATCTGATGGCGTTATCGGTTGGTGAGCCATAATCAGTTGCTTGACCACCCAGACAGGCCGATCGATATAGATGCGAACGGGAATACCGATATGTCTCAGGTCAGATTCTGTACTTAAGGAGACCTGGACAATGGTACTTGGCGTTAAAGGGGTTGGGCGAGTGTCGGATAGTACCCACTTAAGATTCTCCCCTTCAAGCTGAACCGGTAGTTGAGGCAAATTTAGCACCTCAACATCCACAGTCGCATTCTGTTCCTTTGGACTGGGCGTTGAAGCAAGAATATACGCCTTCACCCGTGACGCAATCGCTTTAGGCATCACCGTTACACTAGCATACGCCAGGCCTTGTCCCAGAAAACATAGCCAAAGCCATGCCACCAGACAAAAACTAAGCTGCTTGTAACGGTAATGTTTCATCCCAAAAATCCTTATACAGTGATACTATTGGCTTTTTGTAACATCTCGTTGGAAGCCTTGATGACATTGGAATTAGCCTCAAATGCCCGTTGCGCACTAATCAGATTAATCAGCTCATCCACAATCTGGACATTGGAGTTTTCCAAGAATCCCTGGGTAATGACGGTATTTCCCAAATCACCCTGGCCCGCAGTCCCTTGGATAGGGTTACCAGCCGAAGGAGACTGGAGATACAAGTTATGCCCATAACTCACCAAGCCAGCAGCGTTTGGAAACTTGGTCAGGTTCAACTGCCCAACCTGGCTAAACGTTGTATTTCCGGCTGTTTGAACGAAAACAGCGCCGTTTTTTCCGATGGAAATGTCCGTTGCGTTGGTTGGAATTGAAATAGAGGGCTGCACCACATAACCATCCGAAGTCACCAATTGACCATTGGCGTCCATCTTAAAACCGCCGTCTCGGGTGTAGGCGAATTGGCCGTTATCCATCATCACCTGGAAAAACCCATCCCCATCGATGGAGACATCCAAAGGGTTACCGGTTTGATACAGGGAACCAGGCAAGAAAATGCGTTGGGTCGCAGATGTTCTGGTCCCAAGCCCGATCTGAATCCCCACAGGTAGGGTTGTCCCTTGGTTTCCCAAAGTCCCTGGAGAACGGTAATTTTGGCTCAAAAGATCCTGAAACTCCGCTCTAACCTTTTTATACCCAGTGGTATTGACGTTAGATACGTTGTTGGCAATGACATCAATATTTGTTTGTTGGCACTGCGCACCTGTTGCTGCCGTATATAATGCCCTTAGCATACAACTTTACCCTCCAATTGGCACTGCTCTCTTTTTCCCATCATCGATCTTCTCTTCGTTCCTCTTTACTCTCTTTTATTGCCCCTAACTCAGTCGGCCAACATCATTTACCGACTTTTGAAGTGTCTCATCTTGCATTTGGATACCACGTTGCAAGCCTTCATATACCCGCATGCCTGTCATGGAATTCACCATCTGCGTAATGATGTTGGCATTGGATCGCTCAATGGTGCCTTGCTCAATGGAAACCGTCTGAGAATTTAAACTGGGTTTTTCCGTTGAGCTGTACAAGGTCGATCCAAGCCGACTTAAGCCTTGGTTATTGTTAAAGGACGCCAACATAACCTTATCAAGGGCTTTCCCATCGGCTGTCACCGTTCCGTCGTTAGAAATAACAATATCTTTGGTTTTTAAGGGGACCATAATATCCCCCTTCATGCCTTGTAGCCGTTGCCCTTGATTGGTGGTGATGTATCCGGCGCTATCCATGGTAAAGTTACCTGCCCGAGTATAATACGACGTATTGGTGGCAGCATCCTTGACCACAAAAAAGCCATCGCCCCTCAGGCCCAGATCCAGCGGATTACCCGTTTGAACCAGGTCACCTTGTTGATAGTTAATGGCGGTTCCCATCAAGTCTGATCCCATGGCCAAAGTCCCTAAACTGTTCTTGCCGGCATCACTGACTTGCCCCATCAAGACTTCACCGAAGGATTGAAACTGCGCGCCGGATTGTTTATAGCCCGGGGTATTCAAGTTGGCCAGGTTATCAGCCACCACATCATTCAAAAGCATTTGGGTGGTCATGCCTGCCGCAGCTGAATAAATACCTCTTAGCATCTCACTTAACCCCCGTTTTGTTTTTCAAATTGCTGTTCATACTGAAGGACCCGCCGGACGTAATTTTGGGTTTCCGTATATGGGGGAATACCGTTGTATTTATCCACTGCTCCAGGCCCTGCATTGTAGGCCGCTACGGCTTTGGGAATAGAATGATATTTATCCAGCAATGACTTAAGGTACCGAGTGCCCCCTTGTACGTTTTCCACCGGATCGAGAAGCGCTTTGACCCCAAGCCCCTGGGCGGTTGAAGGCATGAGTTGCATTAACCCTTGTGCACCGGCTTTGGATACGGCGTTAGGATTAAATCCTGATTCGGCCTGCGCAATGGCTTTGGCGAGATTGGGATCCAATCCGATTTTTTGGGCTTCTGATTCAACTACATTGACCAGACTGGATTTAGGCAAAGGTAAGGATTGACCGCCTTGTTGCTGAATTTGTGAATCCAACACATCCTGGAACCCAGAGGATTCCGGTTTATTCGTCTGGCTAATTTCTTGAATATGCGCTCGGATTTCTTCAATCCGCTGGCGGGCATTTTCAATTCCAATGGGGTAACTCATCCAAACACACACGCTCTCATACTATCGCTCAATCTTCAGAGTAGACGTTCTCGGGGAGCACTTTCATCCATTGTTTGGTGGAAATCCCCCCAGAGATCCTCTATAAGGTGGAGGGCCTACACCCGTTCTCCTCAACCTGGAGGATAAGCCAGATTCAGAGAATACTCGGGATCCCGGTTTACCAATAACGAACAGACGCCTCGCGGAGATAACGACCTTGAGCTATGATGAAAAGATGATGGAAACGTTTCTCACCAAATTACCCTTTACACCGGATGCCTTCCAGGTTGACGCCATGAAAACGATAGAAGCAGGCCATAGCGTGGTGGTTTGCTCTCCGACAGGGAGTGGTAAAACCTTAGTTGCTGAGTTTGCAGCGCATAAAGCCATGGCTGAAGGCCGAAAACTGTTTTACACCACACCCTTAAAAGCCCTCAGTAACCAAAAATTTCAGGATTTTAAAGCCGAATACGGCGAAGAGACGGTAGGGCTTTTGACCGGGGATATTTCCATCAACCGGGATGCCCGAATTTTAGTGATGACCACCGAGGTCTTCCGCAATA
>JANWKX010000149.1 GCA_025451145.1 Vampirovibrionales bacterium | reverse complement strand
TAATTTCTCCTGGGGGGAGACGGAATGAACCGCTGAGGTACCAAATGTCACACGAGCACTCCTTTTGACAAACAAATCCGCAGAAACGGGCGACGTGATAGGGGCCATTGACCCATGTCTCTGCACCCTATCATACTGTTTTTGAGCCAAACTGGCATCTGCCATTTGCCTGAAATCAGGCGACAAAACTCCCAATGCTTTTAGCATGTGAATACTTTCCCCTTTATATACCGCCTCTATCGATACGACACCCCAACCAAGGGCTGTTTATAATTGTATATGAATTTTAAAGGCTGTGGCGCGTATCCTACCGAGCTAAATTGAGATGGGGTGAGGGCTGTTGAACTAATTGGCGCTTTGGGACAAGGCCGATAGGATAAGCTTTAAGAATTGCTGCGTAATACCCCGGTTTTGCGCCATGAGTCTTTGGCCATTTTCAACCGTGGCCTGATAAGTTTCGGGTTGGGTCAAGAGGGATTCGATCCGATGCTGGAGATCCTCTGTGTTGGAGGCTTGGAATCCAGCTCCTGCCTCTAGTACTTTGGCAGCGATGGCTTTGAAATTAAACATGGAGGGGCCAAATACAACCGGAATACCAGCGTTAATGGGTTCTAAGGGGTTATGACCACCCCATTCGATAAAGGTACCTCCCATACAGGCGATGGTTCCTAGCGAAAAAGCGGCATTCAGTTCACCGATGCTATCCAGTAAAACAATGGGTGCTTGGTTTGAATTCGGGCTTTCAGGGGTCAATTGGCTTCGATTCACATACGGTAGTTGGCGTTTCATGAGTAGAGATTCTACCGATTTGAAGCGCTCAGGATGTCTTGGGGCAATAACCATTTTCAAATCCGGAAATCGGTCTTGTAATCGGGTATAAAGCTCTAAAAATAAATCCTCTTCACCCTGATGGGTGCTGGCAAAAATCAGAACCGGTGCATTTTCAGGGAATAAAAACAGGGATTTCAGCGCATCGACCAAAGCCTCATTGGTGGATTGAGGCAAGTCAAACTTGATATTGCCCCCAACCATAACGCGTTCTGGGGAAACGCCCAGTTGACGCATTCGTTGGGCATCTTCATCGGACTGCATCGCAATCATCTGGCAATGGTTCAGGACCCAGGCAAAAAAGTGGCGAAGTTTATGATACCCATTGAAAGAACGGCTTGATAACCGCCCGTTTAAGAGAAGCACCGGTATTTTGTGCTGGGAGGCCATGACCATTAAATTGGGCCAGATTTCAGTTTCAAGGATGACAATCAGGGCTGGATTGAGACAGGTCAATGTTTTCTGAATCACCCAGGGGAAATCAAAGGGAAAATAGAAAATGGGGAGCTCTGGATAGCTCTTGAGCGCCAACTGATGCCCTGTGGCTGTGGTGTTTGAGAGAATGATCGGGTAATTTTGTTGGATTAATGCATTTATTAAGGGTTTGGCCGCATTCAATTCCCCCACGGAAACGGCATGAATCCAGATTCGGGGCGTTTCAGGGAGAGAGGCCAGTTTTTCTAGAAAGGATTTGGAGAACCCTCCCAGCTTTTCAAAGAATCCGGCCCTGATTTTGGGTGTAAAAACCATCCATGCCAGCCATAAGGGTGAAAGCAAAATCACCAACAGGATGAGGATCAGGTTATAGAGCCAAAAATACAACGGTAATGCCCAAGGGTTCTATCGATAGTTGGTAAACTGAAGCGGCGTCCCCCAGGCATCAGCTTCGTTTCTAAGCAATTGAATGATTTCTTGGAGCGTGTCTTTATCTTTGCCGGAAACACGGACTTGTTCGCCCTGGATACTTGGCTGAACCTTGACTTTGGATCCCTTGATGGTACTGACTATTTTTTTGGCCAGGTCTTTATCAATCCCCTGTTTGAGGAGGATTTTTTGGCGAACATTACCGCCTAGAGATGCTTCAATGGGTTGTGGGTCCAGAATACGGGTATTCAAGTTCCGTTTTGCCATTTTGCCTTCCAGAATATCGAGGATATTTCTGACACGGGTGTCGTCGGTGGTGGTAATGACCAGTTCTTTAAAGGCTTTATCCATCTCAATAGTGCTTTTGCTGTCTTTCAAGTCAAATCGGGAATCAATCTCCCGGCGGGTTTGGTCGACGGCATTGAGCATTTCCTGACCGTCAAATTCAGAAACCACATCAAAACTACATTCTTTGGACATCAGTTCAATTCTCCTCGTGACCTTTTACTTTATTTTATCTACCATATCCATAGCGTGTCCCCAAGTGCGGAGGTCTTTTTGGGAAAAAATGGATTATGCCATTGAGCTTCTTATTGCCGTGTTGCTTGGGCTGTATGCAGGGCATTGGCTGGATACCAAGACAGGGAAAGGTCCTTTGTTTACCCTCCTGGGTGTCATTATCGGCATGACTTTGGGAATTGGGGTGATTTATAAGCGAACGACTTTAATACAAGAGCGTAAACAGGATGCCTCTAAGAAAAAGGATGATGAACAGTAGTGTTTTATATTCCTGAAAATATCGTGGATTATAAGGCCCTTAAAGGGCGCCTGATTAAACACCTGATCATCCTTGACATTATCGCTGTCATCGCGCTTTGGATGATGCATCCAGCCTTTCTGCCACGCTATGTGATGGGCGCCATTTTAGGCTTAGGCTATCTATTCAGCCTTTTCTTTTCGACTGAATTCCCTGAACGGCGTTTGGCCATTGGTCTTTCCATTGTCAGAATGTCAACTGTGAGTTTTCTCATCGTCATGCTGGGAGAGTTTAAGCTATTAGAAACATGTGTTGTCTTTTGCGGATTTTTAAGTTACAAATTAGTCCTAGTCCTGGAGTTTGTTCGGTATAGCATAGGAATTAAGTTTAACAGTGGCAAGTGAAGCTGTACATCATTGGATAGTAGACCTAAGCGGCGTTCCTGCGCCTTTTAATCATGTCAATATGGATACCATCCTCATGGCCTGGTTCACGATGGCCTTGATTTTGGTGATTGCCTTGTTTATTCGCCAGACGTTAAAGGTTTATCCGGGCAAGTTTCAAGTCTTTGGCGAGTCTTTGTTCGATTTTTGCAGAAGTATCACCGATACAACCGCTGGTCGTCGGGGTGATCAATTTTTGTTCTATATTGGCTCCCTTTTTATCTTTATTATGACGGCTAATCTCTTGGGGCAAATGCCCCTCAGATTTATCCAGATCCTCACCCATTATCATGGGGAGTTGGTGGCACCGACCGGTGATTTTAATACGACCTGCGCCTTAGGGGTTTTGACCTTGGTGATGTACTTTTTCTTTGGCATTAAAGCCAAAGGCATCAAATACTTCCTGCATTACCTACACCCGCATCCCTTATTTTTGCCCATTAACCTGATTGAAGATATTACCCGTCCATTTTCTTTGATGCTCCGACTTTATGCCAATATCCTGGTTGGCGAGATCCTCTCTGGCGTTGCCCTTGGCATTATGCCCTATGTGCTTCCGGTGGGCGTGATTTTCCTGGAGCTGTTTGTTGCCATTATTCAGGCCTATATCTTTGCAATGCTTAGTTCCGTTTATATTTCCCTGCTGTCCGCAGATGAACATTAATGCCCTATCACCCTGTGAGTTGATTTAGTTAAATAAGGAGAGATAACGAATATGAACCCGCAATCAGCAGCATTTTTAGCAGGCCCTTTGGCAGTTGGTCTTGCCGCTATTGGCCCTGGGATTGGAATTTGTATGATGACTGCTGCATACTTTAATAGTATTGCCCGTCAACCTGAAGTCCAAGGCCGTTTGACCGCATACTACTTTATTACACTGGGTGTTGTTGAGCTTCTCGGTCTCTTTGGATTCGTTTCCTTCTACATGCTCTTTAGCAAAACCTACTAGGTTTGGCTAAATTCTAAACGTTGTCAGTCAATGATGGTTAAGTGCAATGTTTTCTGTTGATGGAACCTTTATCATAATTTTTGTGAGCTTTTTTGTGTTCATGATGGCCATGAATGCCATTTATTTCAGCCCCATTTTGAAGATCAAAACTGAACGCGAAAATGTGATTCACTCTGGAAACCAGGCCGCAAACGAGGCAACGGGCAAGATGTCAACTCTGTCCGAAGAGTATGACGCTCAGTTGCAGGAAGCTCGTAAGCAAGCTCAGTTGATCATTCAGGAGAAGCGGGAGCAGGCAAAGCATGCTGCTTCTAGTAAGGTTTCCAAAGCAAGAGAGAGCGTTCTTCAAGAGATCGAATCCAATCTTGCCGGTCTAGCCGAAGCGAAAGATCGGATTTATGAGTCCTTGCAACCTCAACGGGAAGCCTTTGTCAAAACCATCATTGATAAATTGACGGTCGATCAGTGCCAAATCGCTGGTCCTACCCACTAGTCATCCCTCCCATTCAATCTTAACCAGGAGACCCTTTCATCTGTGAGCCATTCGATTTATCCCATCATTTATTTTCTTCAAGCCCAACCGGTTGAAGCACAAAGCTTTTGGGAGAGTGTGGTTCAGTCTAACGTGCTGAACATTCTCATTGCAGCCGTCTTTTTAATTTGGGTCTTTAAGCGCTTTAAACTCAGTGCCTTGTTGGACCAGCGCCAATCCCAAATTATGAAGTCTTTGCAAGATGCCGAGTCGAAACGTGAAGCGGCCCTTAAGGAACTTCGGGAGATTGAACAACGAACGGCTAATCTTAAAACAGAAGTTGAGGCGATTATCAAGGATGCGTCCCAAACGGCAGAAATGGTGGCTCAAACCATTCTTCGAAATGCGGAAGAGGATGCCCAGAAGATCCTGGATAGTGGGCGTAAGCGACTGGCCATGGAGCAAAAAACCGCATCGCGTGAACTTGAGCAGCGCTTGATGGTTGAAGCGATTCATGGGGCTCGCCAGCTTTTGGAAAGCACCCTCAGTGATAAAGATAAGGTTCGCTCCGTTGAAGATTTTGTGGCCTCGATGCCAGACCTCTACCAGAAGGAGTTACAGGATTAATGGAACAGCTTGAAGCCCGTAAAATTGCCTTGCGCTATGCCAAAGCCCTTTTAGATGCGGCTCAGGAGGAAAACACACTCAGTGAGCTTCGGGTAAGCTTGACCTCCCTGCGGCAAATTTATCAGGAATTGCCTGAATTTCGCCGTTTTTTTGATAATCCTGCGATTCCCCTTTCAGAGAAGCAAGACTTGGTTGAAAAACACTTGAAGAAAGGGGTCTCCCCGCTGGTTGGAAACCTGCTTTCCTTATTGGTTGAAAATGAGCGCCTGGATATTTTATCCGAGGTGTTGGACGTCAGCCTTGAGCTTCTGAATCAGAGAGAGGGGATTGCCAAAGCCCAGTTTATCGTTCCGGTGCCCATTACGGCGACCCTGGAGAAAAAAGTCCGAACCACTTTGGAGCAACTGTTTGGCTATCAGCAGGTTGAGTTGGAAACCACGGTCGATTCCACCATTCTGGCTGGGGCGATTGTGAAAATCGGTGACAAAATTATTGATGGTAGTTACCATAGCAAACTTGAGATGTTAAGAAGACAGGTAGGATAAGGCAATGAGTACACTTCATGCTGAAGAGATCAGCTCTGTAATAAAAAGCAAGCTAACCCAATACGAAGCCGCAACCTCAATTAGCGATGTCGGTACCGTAATGGAGGTTGGTGACGGGATTGCCCGTATTTATGGCCTCAGGAACGCCATGGCGGGTGAGTTGATTCAGTTTGAAGATGGCCACAATACCATGGGGATGGTGTTGAACCTGGAAGAAGATAACGTAGGTGTCGTTATCCTGGGTGAATACGTCAATATCCAGGAAGGTCAATTGGTTAAAACCACAGGCCGGATTGCCTCGGTTCCTGTCGGCGAAGAATTGGTCGGTCGAGTTGTGAACTCCCTCGGGTTACCCTTGGATGGTAAAGGCCCTATCGATAGTAAAACGTTTCGCTCCGTTGAAGTGAAAGCCCCGGGGATTGTTCAGCGAAAATCAGTTCATGAGCCTTTGTTGACCGGGATTACCGCCATTGATGCGATGACCCCTATTGGTCGAGGCCAGCGGGAGCTGATTATCGGGGACCGTCAAACCGGAAAGACCGCCATTGCCATTGATACGATTTTGAACCAAAAAGGCAAAGATGTTATTTGTATCTACTGCGCCATTGGGCAAAAGACCAGTTCTGTGGCTCAGATTATCAAAGTGCTAGAAGATAAAGGGGCGATGGAGTACAGTATCGTGGTGATGGCAAGCGCCGTTGATCCTGCCCCGGTCCAGTTCTTGGCTCCCTTTGCTGCAGTTACCATTGGTGAAGCGTTTATGCAACAAGGCAAACATGTTTTGGTGATTTATGATGACTTAACCAAGCATGCCTGGGCATATCGTGCCATGAGCTTGTTGCTGAGAAGACCACCAGGCCGTGAAGCCTATCCTGGAGACGTTTTCTATCTTCACTCCCGTTTATTGGAACGGGCCGCCAAGCTGAGTGATGCCCTTGGTGCCGGTAGCCTCACCGCGTTGCCCATTATTGAAACCCAAGCCGGTGACGTGAGTGCGTACATTCCCACCAACGTCATCAGTATCACCGATGGTCAGATCTTCTTGGAAAGTGATTTGTTTAACGCCGGTATCCGCCCTGCCATTAACGCCGGTCTTTCGGTGTCTCGGGTTGGTGGTGCGGCTCAAACCAAAGGGATTAAGGCAGTTGCCGGTAAGTTAAGGCTTGATTTGGCCCAGTTTCGTGAATTGGAAGCCTTCTCTCAGTTTGCCAGTGACTTGGATAAATCCACCCAAGATCAGTTGCGTCGTGGAGAACGCTTGGTAGAAGTCTTGAAACAGCCTCAATACTTACCGTTGTCTGTTGCAGAACAATACACGATCCTATATGCAGGAAACAACGGCGTTCTGGATCCGCTGGAGCAGTATCAATTGACCCAATTCAAGCAAGAGTGGTTCCAATACTTTCCCACCAAGATGCCTCAACTGGATAAATTGCTGAACGAAGGCGGAAAACCTTCTGATGAAGAAAACAAAGCCTTACTGGCTGAGTTGATTCAGTTTAGAGATAATATTTTTACCGGTAAAAAACGCTAGAGGACAGGAACGATGCCTAATTTAAAGGACATCCGAAGACGGATCCGAAGCGTTAAAAGCACCCAGAAAATTACCCAGGCCATGAAAATGGTGGCTGCTGCTAAGGTAAAGCGCGCTGAGAATAAAGTGAAATCCAGTCGCGCGTATTCCGAAGAGCTTCGTATCTTATTTCGGGATGTGTACGAGGCGGTGAAGAATCAGATCTCAGAGCTGGAAGATTTCCGCTATCTGGATTTACTGCGTCAGCGACCGGTTAAAACCGTGGGTATTGTGGTTTTAACATCAGACCGTGGACTTTGTGGTTCTTACAATGCAACCATCATTAAGCAGGCGCTTTTGCTGGGCAAACGATATGAAGCCGAAGGACTGACCCCCAAATATTACCTGGTCGGCAATAAGGCCATTAGAACCTTTGCCAGTATGGGCCAATCAGACATTCTGGGAACCTTGGGCAATATTTCCTCTGCCCCCTCACTTCACGATGCTCATACCATTTCTGACGCCCTGTTTGATGCGTATCATCGCCGAGAGATTGATGCCATTCAGGTCCTTTACACTCGCTTTGTCTCCATGATTTCTTATAAACCGACCCTTCGACCGGTGTTTCCGCTAAAAGGGGTGATTGATGAGATTGAGCATATTATTTTGCCGGAAGACGGCCATGTGCACGAAGTTGAGCAACCGGGATCTCCGACGACTTCTGAAACGTTGCTTGAGCCGAACCCGACCAATGTACTGGAAACCTTGGTGCCGTTGTATCTGAGTAACCAAATCTATATTGCCCTGTTGGAAGGTTCTGCCAGTGAGCTGGCTGCACGGATGACCGCAATGTCCAATGCCTCCAACAATGCTGCTGATATGATTGGTAAACTGACCATCCTGTATAACAAGGCTCGTCAAGCCGCCATTACCCAAGAGATCCTGGAGATTGTCAGTGGGGCGCAAGCCTTAAGCTAAACCAATTAGAGATATTGCTTTTAAAGGTACCCAGTGTTGACGCGGGTACCTTTATTGTTTTTTGCGGCAAATCCAGCCAAATCGTTGGTATTGATAGGGAATAAAGGCGGGAGGTAATTCGCCTTTGGGCTGAATCCTGAGTTCTCCTTTTGATGCTACTGCTTCCAGAAGCTTTGCCTGGGCTTCGGCTTCTTCGGCCCCTTGATTGATAATCAGGAGTACGCCGCCAGGGACTAGCAAATCGATTAGATGCTCAACCATGCGTTGAGGGCAGAAAAAGCGCTTCGGAAGCCCCCAGGCCAGACAAGGCTTCTGGAAGACGAAGGGCAGAAAACTGGAAATGACCTCATATTGCCCATGATGCTGTAAGACATCGCCCACTTCATAAGTTGCCAAGGGTCGCTCCCGGATATAGGCTTGGGCGTAGTCTCTTCGGCTGTATAAATTGGCATAGCGTCGATAGCCATCCAGCTCAAGGCCATGAAGCTGAAATGACGGACTGAAGCGGGTGAGATAGGCATAAAGGGCTTCGACATAAGACCAATTCTTGGCGCCCACATCCAGCCAACGAAGCTGGGCGTGAATGCTGGGCAAAGCTTCTCCTTCAAGGAGCTCTTCCAGAAAGGTTAAGTAGG
>JANWKX010000148.1 GCA_025451145.1 Vampirovibrionales bacterium | reverse complement strand
TGTGCTCAAAATAGCCGATAAAACGGCCTTTGCAAAACCGATCTTCGATGAGAGCCTTGAGAGACATGGCCTGGGATACCTATGGAGAAATTTCTGATTACCCGGAGGTTAGTGGGGTATCGTACTTTATTGCAGGAACTTAAGCTTTGTTTGTAAAGCCTCCGTATGAAGCAGCATGTGCCAAACTATCGATCTCAATCATATTATTGATGAGCTCGCTCTTCAGACCTGGTAAGAATCACTTGTCATGATGGATTTTTGCAGATATCCCCTGAGCGAGGGCTTCTTGCATCGATGCCTATTTATGCCATGATGTTTCTATGGACAGAATTGTTTAAGAGGCGTTTGAGATAAGGGAATCAGGAGTTAACCGTGGCTGGATTTTACAAGGTTGTCAATAGCTATGATGAGGCGTTACAGGGCTTAACCCATAATATGACTGTGATGGTCGGGGGCTTTGGACTTTGTGGTATCCCCGAAGGGCTGATTAAAAAGATTTACGATTTGGGTATCGGTGGATTGACCTGTATTTCAAATAATGCTGGCGTCGATGGATTTGGGTTAGGGATTCTCCTGGAAAAAAATCAGATTAAAACGATGATTGCTTCTTATGTGGGCGAAAATGCGTTGTTTGAAAAGCAGTTTCTCAGCGGTGAAATGGAAGTCAAGCTGACGCCTCAAGGGACGTTGGCTGAGAAAATCCGAGCCGGTGGTGCTGGAATCCCTGCCTTTTTTACACCGACCGGCTATGGGACCGTTGTCGCCGAAGGTAAGGAGACCCGCGAATATAACGGCAAACACTATGTTCTTGAAGAATCATTCACTGCGGATTTTTCCTTAGTCAAAGCTTGGAAGGCTGATACTATGGGCAATTTGATCTACCGGGAAACAGCCAGGAACTTTAATCCCATGATCGCGACAGCCGGGAAAATCACTGTGGCAGAGGTTGAAGAGATTGTTGAACCGGGCGAACTGGATCCCAATTTTATTCATACGCCTGGGATTTATGTCGATCGGGTGATCAAAGGGACTTTCGAGAAACGTATTGAACAAAGAACGATTAAAACCATTTAAGTGGATAAGATGAATCCGCGATAGAGGCATAATGGGGTAAAACCAATGGCATTAAGCAGAGAACAAATTGCACAACGAATCTCTCAAGAATTAAAAGATGGTTATTATGTCAATTTAGGCATCGGAATTCCTACACTTGTGGCCAATTATGTCCCTAAGGGCATGGATGTTTTATTTCAATCTGAGAACGGTTTGCTGGGCATGGGCGAGTTCCCGACGGAGGAAACCATTGATCCGGACTTAATCAATGCTGGCAAACAAACCGTCACAGCAGTCACAGGGGCATCGTATTTTTCATCGGCCGAAAGTTTTGCCATGATCCGGGGAGGCCATATTGATTTAACAGTTCTTGGCGCCTTCGAGGTGGATCAGAAAGGCAATATCGCTTCCTGGATGATTCCCGGTAAACTGGTAAAAGGGATGGGTGGCGCCATGGATCTGGTGGCCAGCGCCCGAAATATCATTGTCGCCATGGCCCATGCCAATAAGCAAGGGGAATCCAAGATTTTGAAATCCTGTAACTTGCCGTTGACCGGAGTTCATTGTGTTCGTAAGGTTGTAACGGATTTAGCGGTTTTGGAATTGCGAGAGGGCGCTTTTCATTTGCTGGAAAGAGCGCCGGGTGTCAGTGTTGAAGACATCAAGAAACTCACAGAGGCGGATTTGTATATTCCAGAGCATGTCCCGGAAATGGCCTTTTAATGAGAATATTCCTCGGATAGGTTCTTAGTCGCAATTATAAAGAATATTGGGGAGCAAAAACTCGCCATGGCCCAGTTTGTCGGGATGTTCAAGGTCTGACTTTTGATCGCCGATGTTCAGGACAATGTGATAGCCGAGTCGTGTAAGCAATGCCCTGGTTTCTGATTTCAGCTGCCTTGCGGTTAAGGGTTCTCCTGAGGGGCGATAAAACTCGCCATCCCAAGTGAAATCTTTCGTTTGCGCCAAAGTTTCACCCGCCTGGGAGATGCTTCTGCCGGTAATAAACATGACAGAGAACCCTTTGGCCTTAGCATCCTTAAGCAATCGGTAAACCGATTGATGATACTGTTGGTGTTGATTTTCTTTCAGCCAGGTGTTCCATGCGTCCGGTTGGAATGCAGGATGGTGCTGATAATATCCCGCATTATCAATCAAGGTTTCATCCAGGTCTGTGATAATGACATTTCGTGGATTCGGTTTGACGGTATTCAGGTAAGCATGGGCCTGATTTACCACGGCGTCAAATTGTTCCTGAAAAGCCGGAGATTTACTTTGTTGAATCGCTTCGGCCATGTGCTGATTAAAACACATCCCGTAGACCAGTTCAGACACCTGGCAATGAGGACGGTTAAAAGCATGCTCATTAGAATGCGCCCATGTGTGATTGATGCCACACAGCCCGATGAGGCAACCCAGTAAGACTAAACAATAAGAGAACCACCGACTCATGATCAACCCTTCTTCTTTCCTCGCCTTATGCTAAAAGAATTATTGCTGCGAAACAAGATTGGTATTTCTGATCCTCCATGCCCTTAATGGGTTGGTTTTGGTAACGGATTTGTAACGGATTGGCTCCCAGGCACCGATTTCGATGGCCAAGAATTTCAATTTGTTTTTTAATAATAATCATAACTGAATTTTAGTGGGCGTTTTGGGAGGGAAGAACTTCATGGATAAGCTTAATTTACCGACATTGGTGGCAACACCATTCTTTAAAAGGCAATCCGCTTATGCTCAACACAACCTACCTGGAAGCAGCGGAAACCCGTCAGGCGATCAATTTATCAGTAGCGTATCTCGACCCAACATTACGAATGTTCACTTTGCCGGACTGAAGCTGGATCCCAAGGGCGAATTTGAAATCGATCTGGATGACGCCACCCTGGATGATATTATCAACAACAAGATGAGAACAACGACCTTTGATATCCCGGATGCTGTCTACGCCCAATTGAGTCCCGGAAACCAGAAGGCGTTGATCCACATGGTTAGGGCCGCTAAAATACTGGATTCGGTTTTCCTCAAGCAGGATCATCCCGATAACATCCGAGCCAAACGTTTATTGGAAAAAGCAGCTGCTGCTGGCAATGAAACCGCCCGTA
Organism: Vampirovibrionales bacterium; assembly: GCA_025451145.1. Taxonomy (GTDB): domain Bacteria; phylum Cyanobacteriota; class Vampirovibrionia; order Vampirovibrionales; family JAGQHJ01; genus JANWKX01. Next base: position 2,635 of record JANWKX010000148.1, on the reverse strand, counting down.
AGGCATTGATGTTGTTCACCCTTCATAATGGCATCGAAGGCGTAAACATGTACACACCCCAGAGCGAACCCCTCCGTCTGTTTAAAAACAAGCAGCTTCAACCGGGAAAAGGATTTTATCCGCAGGATTTAACCAAAGCAGAATTGATCAAGTATATCCTGGCTCACCCTGAACAAGCCTCCTCCATTCTCAGCAATAACACCATCGTTCGTCGTCAGGGTAAGCGCCTGGTAGCCATACCGTATTCCGTCGCCTTTCGCAGAGAGTTTGAAGCCGCAGCCAAAGAACTCTTGTTGGCAGAAAAAGCAACGGATCACGCTGGTCTGAAGGAATATTTAAGATGGCAGGCGCAAGCACTGGTGAATGATAGCGATCCGGAAATGGCCTTTAAAAGCGATCGCAGTTGGATCAATTTGGAGGATTCTCCTCTTGAATTTACCATCGGGCGGGAGTCTTACGAAGATCGGATGTCCTCGGATGTCGCCACGGATCCGGCAGTCGCCAAAGTCCTAAAGGAGCTGGGGATTAAAGCCAAATCCAAGGACAGCATTGGGGTTCGGGTCGGTATCGTCAATAAGGACTCTTATGCCATTATCTCTCAATATCGCCAGCATCTGGAAGATTTCGCCAAACACAATGCGCTACTGGCGCCATTTGTTCAAACAAATAGTACTCCCGGCCAGGCGGATGGAAAAATGACATTCGCCGATGTGGATCTCGTGGCCTATACGGGTGATTATGCCGCCATTCGCGGAGGAACCACTGTTGCCCAAAATCTTCCCAATGATGATAAATTGGCGCCTCAACTCAATGCAGGCAGCCGATTGGTTTTTCACCGTTCAGTCCGCCAAAGCGTTGATCCGGCTCGGGAGCAAAAATTCAAGGATGCCCTGATTGATCCATCACAACAGGCTTACTACCAGCCGGATGCAATGTTTAGGTTTGTGGTGGGGCACGAGATTGCCCATTCTCTTGGACCGAAACAAACTGTGGATGGCCGTGACAAGAAAGCTGCCCTGGGGCAGTATGGCGATATGCTGGAAGAAAACAAAGCCGACCTCATCTCTCTGGTCATGACCGGTTATTTTGTTCAAACCGGGGTACTCACTCAAGATCAGGCCAATGCCATTTATCTTACCTGGGCTGCCGGAGAATTGCCCTTTAAGCAACCTTCGCTGGATGAGGCCCATCGTGCCCGTTCGATCATGCAGCTGAATTATCTGAGGGAAAAAGGCGCCATCAAGATTGAGCCTGGCGGCAAGCTCTCCATTGTACCGGATAAAATGCCGGTAGCCGCTGAGCAGATGTTGAAAGAAGTCATTCAGCTTCAGCAATCCGGTGATGTCTCGGCAGCCGAAAAGTTTGTTAAATACTATGCAGCTTGGAACGACACACTCCAATACATTGCCGATGAGCAAAATAAACTTCATCCTAAGCTCTATCGCTATATCAACCAACCGTTTGCGAAAAAACTCCTGGCCAAACAAGTCGATTCCAGCTTGACATAGCTTATGTCACTCCTGAGGATGGAATTCCCTAATATCTTGTGAATGGGACCGTTTCTTTGGTATCACAGGTTTGATATTTAAATAGAATACAATAATGCTGATGTTCATTAGGCTTGAGCGAACAATAGAGCGATTAATGTAACAAATAGTGAACTTTTTTCAAGTTCCTCCTAATCATTACGATACCTGTGTATCTTCTACTGGTAATTGATTTCCTGGCGCTATGAGAGAAGAGAAATAGGGAGAACTGCTGATCATGATGACCTCGATTAAATCGCTATTGAATTATGGGTTTGGTAGGCAAAAAGGCCAAGGTGTGATTGAGTATGCTGGCGCTATGATTGTTGCTGCCTTAATCGTTGCGGCTGTTTTAACCATCGGTCAAGCCGGAATGGGCAACGTGTACAACTCCATTTTTGGTGGCGTCCAAAACTTCTTTAATACCCAATCCTCGGCCTTATAAGTCATTTTACAGTAATCGGTTAGGGCGGGCTTGCTTCGGTAAGCCTGCCCTAATCGTTGGAATCTACGAATCTAACCAATTGGCTAGAGCCATTGCGAATCAGATCGGTCAAAATAGAGAATGATATTGTATTTTAAGCTTAAAGTACTTTACCCCACCGAGTGATTCATCATGGTGACTGCCAAACGGGAGTATGAAACCTTTGAAACAGCGTTGACTCAGTTTCACCGCTATTCAGCGCAAAATGATATTGCCGTGAATTTGATGCAATCATTGAGGATTCTGCCTCAGTCTTATCAAACTGATTTTCGCGTTCTGGACATTGGCGCCGGACAAGGCCACTTGCCCATCTTAATGGCCCCAAGTGCCCAGGAAACCGTCTTGATTGAACCCAATCCGAGATGCGTTAAAGTGCTGCAAAATCTCTTTCCTACGGTTTATGCCATGCCTTGGGACCAAAAGACTGCCCTGCTCCTTCATAAAGGCTATCCACAGGGATTTAATTTAATCACCATGTCGCATATGCTCTATCATTTATCGGGTTTGGATGAAATTTGCCAAGGCATGATGTTGGCGTTTGATTTGCTTAAACCCGGGGGGCATTTGGCGGTGATCTTAAATCAACCTCAAGCCATCATGGCTGAACTTGGGATAACCTACCGCA
>JANWKX010000147.1 GCA_025451145.1 Vampirovibrionales bacterium | reverse complement strand
TTTGATGGCTGGTCTGTAGAAGGGACTTTTCACGGTATCAATGGTTTCATTATTAATCAGGATAAGCATGACAACCATGTATCCGTTGAAGAGATAAATCGCCTGGATTATCAATCCCTCATGGAGAACTTGGAAAACCGGATTATTCCCCTTTATTACAACGATAAGGCGCGATGGAGCCAGTTGATGCGCAATGCCATTAAAACGGCTGAAGGGTATTTCCATTCGGATCGCATGGCCATTGAGTACTATAACCGGCTATATCACCCCGCTGCGCTATAATCTATTGCCTTAACCAGCAGATTTAAGCACTAGTAAGGAAACTCGTCGTTCAAGTCCTGTTTTAGCTGTGCCATTTGTTTCATTTGTTCTAATGCCGCCTCTAGCTCGGTGACGACAATCTGCGTTTGGGCTTGTAAGGTTTTTTCGGCGGATAAATCTTCATTCAGGTTGGTTTTTCGTTGTTCGTTTTCGACCCAATCATCCCTTAAGGCCTGCAACAAAATAACAGAATGCTTGGCGCGCTGGTAGGAGCGATAGTTCTGATCGTGCTTTGAGATCATTTTCTGAAGGTTTGCCCAATCCAGAAGCACTTCTGCCGTCAGGGCGCTTAGGCGCTGAACGGAGAACGGATTGTCTGATAAGGATTTTAAGTAGCTTAACGCTTCGGCTAACGAGGCCTGAACGGGCTGAATGTGTTGCTCAAAGTTATGGTAATTCTTGGCTTGAAGTCTCCGAAGAAGCATTGTTTCTGAAGCGCCCTTGGTCGCGTTCAACTGGATATCAGGATTATCTTGGCTTTTGGTGGTTTGATCCGTATTACCAGGGGAAAGTTGAAGCGAGTTCGCCCAGGTTGAATCCAGCCATCCGAATAATAGGATAGACATGGTGAAAAACGATACAATGAAAGATCGATACTGTTTCATAGGATTTGTTTCGAATGAATTTCCGGAATCTATATCCTAATATGGGTTTATCTTTGCGCCTGTTTTTAGCATAGTTACTTTTGCCAAAGAGTCAATGGAACCCATGGCGGTCAAAAACGTCACCAGGAGGTAACTACGATTGAATGAGGAGTCCAACATGACCAAGCCCTGGATCGGAGTCATCATTTTCACGCTGTTGGCCGTGGTCGCTTGTATTAACAGTCCTGGCTATGCTCAACTCTTTGGACGGACCTCTCAAAATTATGGTCATGGCAATGCCAATCAAAGCAATGCGGAGAATATCCTGTTTATCCTGGATGCCTCCGATAGCATGAATGACAAGGTGGGAGGCCAAACCAAACTCCAGGCTGCAAAAGATGTGATCTTGAAGACCATCCGCACCATGCCCCCGAACATCAATGTGGGCCTCAGGGTATACGGTCATAGCCTGGGCTCAGGCAACACCATGTATGCCAATGGATTTGGATTCATTCGAAATCCTGCCGCGATGTGCCGACAATCCCAATTATTGGTACCCTTGGGCACCAATAATCGCGCCCAAATAGCCAGCCAATTGCTGGATGTTCAAGCCGTTGGAAAGACCCCCATCACCTATTCGCTTCAAGAGGCTGTCCGGTACGATTTTGCCGGTGTCCCTGGGAAAAAGACCATTATCTTGGTGAGCGACGGGCAGGAAACCTGTTCCTATAATCCCTGCGATTACGCCTTGGATATGGTGAGAAACAATATCCAAATCAAAGTCAATACCATTGGTTTTGTTACACGGGATAGAATTGCCGATGCACAGCTCAAGTGTATTGCCTTGTCGACAAAAGGGAAGTTTTACAGTGCGGATACCGCAGCGGATTTGGCTCGAAGCATTCAGGACAGCATGCAGGTTCAAACCACGGTAAACGCCAAGATCTCTCCGAACCCTTAAGTAAAATTTTTATGGCCTGACTTGAATGTAAACCCAAAAACTTTTTTCCCATAGGCCAAGTTGCAAAAGAATAGGTACAATACTGTCATACCAAAGTTGAATCTGGAGGATCACCCCGTTATGAAAAAATCCCTGTTTACGCTATCACTGGTTTTATGCCTCAGTGGAGCGTCATTCCTGACCCAAGCGGCTACACCTCACCATTATCATCAAGGAGCAACGCATAAATCGACAGCAAGAGCGACTAAGCCAGCCCATCCGCTTGATCAAAAGGAAGAGAAAGCAACAAGTTCTGTCTCTTACCGACAAATTGATCCACTGGCCCTATTGCGTAATGCCGATAGTTCCATTGGCGAAAATATCACTTTTGATGGGACGTTTGTGACCTTTTCGCCCTATGCACTTGATTATAAAGGGGCTATGCGCTCCTCCAAGGATTATATTTCTTTCCTCATCCAACGTCCTGATGTCCCAGAGCATATCATTCCGCTTTCTGAGCTGAAACTTGTTTTCCCCCGAAAACAAGTGGAACAGGTCATGGATCTGGAAAGCGGTGATAAAGTCCAGATTAAAGGCAAAGTCTTTAGTGCGGCTCTCGGGGACCCGTGGGTTGATGTCAATGAAGTGAAGATTCTTCAAAAAACCCCCAACAGCAAAATCAAGCCGCATGACAAGGCTGCGAAAAAGAGCAAGGATTTAGAATAAGTCGCTTGGCATCGCGGGACGCATCACGCCTTCGCGCATGCCATGGATAATCTTTTTGTTCTTGGGGCAGGTGGTTGCCAAAACGCCGCTTAACCTTGGGGTACCCTCTGTCACAAAGTAATAAGGACATAGGCGGGTTCGGCCCTCAGCGCTCTCTATTTGCCCTGAAACCGAATTAAAGAATGTGTACGGCTCAACTTTGGTGTTTTTGAATCGTTGCAACAGATACGGGGTATGATGAAATGACGAGAAGGCGTTATCAAGGGCCTCTTGCCAATTGACCTGGGAGAGATCGTGACCAATGGATACCCCCCGACTGCCCCACGCCAAGGGTGAAAACCCGGAGGGCTTAATCACCAGCTCACGTTGTTTCTGGGTTAAAGTGCTCAATTGGGAAAAATCCCTGATCATTTTATCCTGAAAAACTAAAGGCGGCGTCACCTGAGACATTGGGGGCAAAGGGGCCGGATCTAGAACCCAGCTCTCCGGGATTAACGTCTTTAAAAGCGAAAAATGGGCTTCTCCCAATTGGCTTCGCCAAAAATCTTCCAAAAATGGATAGTGGACCAAGGCCAAGACCAGTTTTTCTTCCAGATGAGGCTTAAAGGGTGGTGTGCAATAAACCAGCCCTTTTTTAACGGCATATTGAATCAGCTCAATTTGAGGAATATTGGGCAAATCAAACAGCTCAAAAAATCGGTACAAGATTTGAATGGAAACAAACTGTCCGCGCTGATCCAGGTAGCCTAACTGTTGGCGCTCCAGTAAAAGTTCTTTGGGATGGATTAGTGTGATTTTGGGGTAAAACGTTTGAATGTGATTGACCAGCCACTGCAACTCCAGCCGATAATCCGAGGCTTCATCAGAAACTACAAGGGCTATCATGGGTTCTTTTTGCTCTTGAGGCGCATTTCGAAGCAACATCTCCAAGAAAGCCTTGGGTAATCCCTCTGGCGCTGCAAGCAGATCAAAACCCAATGCTGAATAGGCTTGCTGCAAGGCCCCTGTAAAGCCTAAACCACCCGGAACGGCATCCACTTCGCAAAGTGAAAACCCAGTCTCTGTCACAAGCAAATCCGGCCGAATCACGAGGGGGAATTGATTTTTAAAACGGTTCATCTGGGCATATCGAATCAACTCAGGCGGTTTTCCTGCGTTGAATAACTGCTGAATCCATCCCATAGCCTCTTCTTTTAGGCTTGCTTTATACAGCGAATCAGTTGCTTTGAATAGCGAAAATAAGGCAAAACCAATTTCATGAAGTGTTTCCACTTGTGAAGTCGTTAACGGATAGGGTGATGGGGATAACTGCCATCCGACTAATGATGATATTTCCGGCTCTACTTGGCCATACAACGGAGTTTCAGGCAGTACATTCTGTAATTGCCCTAAGGTGATCTGAGGGAAGTTTTGACAGGTCTGATTCATTATCCGAGCCTATCGGCTTTTTCCAAATGAAGAATAGCTTATAATAAAAACAAGATCAATTTAACGCCATTGTGAGGCACTTCCCCTCCATGTTCTTCTGGAAGAAAAAAAGCAAACCCAAGGTAGAAAGCGCATTTTTGCAATCCTCCCGCTTTCCTGTGGAGCAGGCGATGGAAGCAGCCATGTGCCTGGATTTTGCCTTGGATGAACCGATACTGAGCATTCTTCAAGGCGATCCGGTTGATAACCAATCGGAAAGCGTAAAATCGACCGATTTGGTAAGCAACCTGGAGGTTAATCAGCCGATAGTCGATCCAAATGATGTTTCTCAATCCCTTTTTTATACCCCTTCGCCGATTCAATTGCCTGAATCTTCAGAACCATCGGCTGTTAGTGAGCCTGAAGAACTACAAATACCAGAAATCCCCTCTGCAGAAATTGAAAGTAAACCGCCTCTAGACATTGATCCGGATTTAGATTTTGAACCGGAGTTAGCTGAAACAAGCCCCCTGGAGGCATCGACTGATTTTGAGCCGGATCCTGATACTGAAACCTTATCTGTTCCAGGGCTGAGAGAGCAAATTGATCATCTTGAAGCCCAATTTAAATTGGAAAGCCCCATAGACCCTCATACCCAGACGGATATCCCTGAAAACGATGAGACAATATGGGATGCGCCTGAAAATCCTCCAATCGAAGCGGAAACCGCCGATCTCACCGAGGCCGTATCTTTTACCCTGGATTTTGAAGCGCATGATGAAGCGATGAATTCTCCAGAGACACCTATGGCAGATGAGATACTCATCGAAACCCATCAAGCGGCAGATTCTCCTCCAGAAGCCTCAGATACTGGTTTGGGCGAGCCTGAGGAATTGATAGAACCGCTATCGTTTGATGAGAAGTCGTCACAACCACACGATGAGGAGAAGCCTTCCACGGAGATTCCAAAGATAGAGTGGGGCTTATCTCCTCAAGAACCAGGTCCTGGGATTTCTTATCCTGAGGATGCTGACGCTGTAAAGCCTCATGTCGAGCCAGAGCCTTCATCTGAAACAACCTCAGACGATTTATCGCAATCCTCTGAGCCCTCATTTGTTTTAGATTCTTTATATCCTAGCCTCCCCCACCCGTCCTCCTTTTTAACCGAAGCGGAGTTTGAGAAAAAAGCACCTGAAGAGAGCGCCCCCAAAGAGATCGCTAAGGTGGATATCCCTCAGGAAGATGCCAGCAGCGCTATTCCTCACGCCTCAACCATAGAGCCAAAGCTGCCGCAACCTGAATTGGCGTCTGAGATAAATGCTGAAGAGAAACCTATCACTGGGCCACCGCCTATGGCTCGTGCTTCTAAAAGTGATTTAGCCTTCGAGGCGTTTCTGAGAGGCATTCTGGAAGAGGCCCAAAGCGATGCCAAATTCCTTCAACCTTCCACAGTCTCCCCAATCTCTAACCAAACGCTGTCCTTAAACCTCTCAGAATCCAAATCCTCAAGCCCGACAGAGAATGTTAAATTCCAAAATGCTGAAGTTGTGCCTGATAAATCTCTTGAGCAAGCGGAGACTACCGATACCAACGAGCCTTTGGAAGAAATCACCGAGTTGGATTTTGATTTTCAAGTCGATGTGGTGCCTACCTTTGAAGATGAACCCCCTGAGGGGGATGTGTCAACAGTGGTGGAAAAAGGGAGTTCTAGCGCCCAAACGGATTTACCCGCCTCTGTGGTCATCCAATTCCCCCTGGAATCTTCGTCAGAGCCTAGCAAAAATGATGAACCCTTACCACCGGATGGGGGAGCCAAAATTCTGCCCTTTACAAAGACCTATTCGGCTGAAGCATCGCCATCTTCTGTTAAGCCAACACGTCTACTGGCCTTGGATGCCGTTGCGCCCAGTCCGGAGTTTGGTGCGGTTCGCGTTGTTCAGAGCCCAAAATCCGCCCAGACCATTACTCAAGCGCTCTCTTTCTCAGAAGATGTGCTTTCTTCAGAAATGAGCTATAAATCATTGGAAGTTCCAGAAACCGCCATTATACCGGATATCGAGGCAGATATTGAGAGTACACCTCTTGTTGAAACGGAAATAGAACCCTTAATAGAGATAACGCTTGAAGAAAATACGGAAGAAGAGATTGATTTGGTTGAACCGGATGTTTCGACCATCAGTCCGACCCCGCAGGATGAATCACTCCAGCAGGAGATTCAGTCGTTTATGACCCCCATTGAGTCCTTACCGGACTTGGATATCTCCCCTGCGCCACCTCAGGAAGAACAGCAGCAGCAGCCCCAGTTTGATTTGGATGCGAAAATGGCCGAGATTGAAATCCCTGAGTTCGAATTCACTTTTGAAGACCCGGGCGTATCGCAAACAAGCCACCCTGAATCTGGATCCACTCAAACATCGCCTGAAATGAAGCCACTGCCCTCTACGATACCGGAGCCTTTAACTGCAGACACCTATGAACCGCTCAACCCTTTTGATTTTTCACCGGACTACTCTATAACAATCGGGGGCGGGCATCGCCTGGAGCCTGGCGTGGATATTATTGCCGCCGTTTCCTTATTGGATGAGTTTGAAATAATGCTGATTCAGCATGAGCATGAATTTGCCCTTATGGTCGACAATGGTGAGACAGCAGTCTTGTTAAAATCGTTCCCTTCAAACCCTTTGATTGAAAATGATCGCTTTACCCTCACCCAGGAAGCAGTTTTAGGCGCAAAATCTTTGTTTATTATTCATGTTGGTGATTGGCAAGGGATTTTGGCATTGGATAATCAAGAAGTACGGCTTCAGGCGGAATTATAACGGGATGGCAAACACGGAATCCTCCTCCAAGACACTGGCACAATTGCTTCAAGAGCTTCGGGAAAAGCAAGGGATTACGACAACACGCCTTGCGGAATTGGCAAACCTACCTGTCAAGCAAATCCAGGATCTGGAGGCGGGGTTGGAACTCTTTTTGTCGCCTGCCATTCGGCAAAAAATCGCACGGGTGTTGAAGGTCAGACCAGCTGTCCTCAAGGCTTTCGAAAAAATGGCTTTACCGGAAAATCCACCGTTGTCGCATCAGGCCCGTGAGCAATATCTCGATGAGATTATGCATTATCCCAACCAGGAGCATCTTTGCCCGCTTTGCCAGGCCCCGTTAACCATTAGACTCTTCAACCGACGCGATTTGGAAGATAATCTGCTTCTGGAAGTCAAGGCCCATTGCTCAAAATGCCTCTTTAAACTTTAAGGGGCGGATGCTCCCTTAAAAATGGCCTGTTGCAATCCTTGTTGCCAGCGTTTTACGAGCAAGCCGGTCAAAGTGATCCGCGCAAGGTTTAATCCGTATTTTGAAGCCGTCTTGAACCTTGGACCGGTCAATCCACCTGAAATGATAATTCCAACCCCAACGGAAGCCAGGATTAGCAGAATAGGATAGCGGATCATCGTGACCTGCCAGTCCCGCAGTTCATGCATCCGCCCTTCCAGTTCCTGGACGGTTTGGGAAATGCTTTCTTTGGTTTGTTCAATATCGGTACGGATTTGTGCAATGGATTGTGCCATCTCGTTCAATGTCCTTTTCGTATAGGTACGATGGGTATTGTGACTCGTTTAAGAAGTGCGTTATTGCCCTGGATTTTTTAAAATAGTCTGGGCTGAACGAATTTGACTGAGGCAAAAGATGAGCATCACAATTGTCAAAACCATGAACAGGCTCATGGTGGCAATGGACGCGCCAATCAGGTTGACTCTATTAATTAAAAAGAGTATCAGGATGATATACCCCAAAAAAATCAAAGCCACCTGAAGAAATAAGAAGGCAATGACTCCGAAAATCAGGGCTTTTGA
>JANWKX010000146.1 GCA_025451145.1 Vampirovibrionales bacterium | reverse complement strand
CCCCTTTCGGGAAAAGCGAAATCTCCCATTCCATCCCCCAAACCCCATTCCAATGCTTTCCCCTATCCCCAAAATGAAGTCAGGGAGGTGTCCAGTAAAGAAAACGGCCTCTGGGAAAGCAAGCTTCCTCTTGTCGAAGGGGTTTCACCCCTTTCGGGAAAAGCGAAATCTCCCATTCCATCCCCCAAACCCCATTCCAATGCTTTCCCCTATCCCCAAAATGAAGTCAGGGAGGTGTCCAGAGGAGGGAACGGCCTCTGGAATCGAAAAAATCCATTATTTCAGTCAATTAGGAGAACCCGTAGAATGATAACAACCACATTTCAACCCACCCGCCCAACGATTAAACGTCTGGGCACAACAAAAACCACCGCCCCGCGCTTTGGCCAAACCAAAGCCCAAGCTGAAGCAGAATTCATTAAAGCTGCCGAAAAAGGGGATAAAGGGACAGTTCTCGGCTATCTCAAAGCTGGCAAAATTGATATTAATGCAAGGGATCGTCTGGGGTTTACTGCCGTAATGGGGGCAACAGCTGAGGGAAAGGCAGAAACTTTAAAACCACTGATTGATGCAGGCGCCAACTTGGATATCCCCAAGCACGATGGCCAAACGGCCGTGATAACCGCCGCTCGATATCGACGTACTGCTATCTTAGACATGTTGATAAAAGCTGGGGCCAACTTCAATGCTCAAGATGAAGACGGCAAAACCGCAGCGATGTTTGCCCTTGAGGACAGTTACTTAGATACCCTCAAGCTGATTATTTTCGATTCCAGGGTCAACCTCAATCTTAAAGACAAGGCCCATGGCGATACTGCCGTAATGCTTGCGGTTAAAAATAAAAATCTGGAGGCCCTCAAAATGCTCATTGATGCAGGGTCCGATCTCAATGTACAAAACCGCAATGGAGTCACCGCCGCAATGTTGGCCGCAGAACGTGGAAACACAACAGCTTTCAAAATGCTGATGGATGCTGGGGCTAACCTGGATATTCAAGATCACGCTGGTAACACCGCCGCAACGCATGCTGCTAGAGTTGGTGCCCAGGTCGTTTTAAAATTACTGGTTCAAGCCAAGGCCAACCTCGACATCATAAACAATGCAGGAAAGACAGCAAGATCGGTTGCTCATAATAATGGATATGACTACATGATAAAACCCTACGAGAGTGGGATTATCCCTACAGGGTTAACTTTGGCAGAAGATGCTGCCTTCCTAAAAGCCTATGAAACGCCCATCGAAGGCTAGGGGAACAAGTTCCCTCTTATCGAAGGGGTTTCACCCTAGGGAGGTATCCAGAGGGAAGCAAGCTCCCTCTTGTCGAAGGGGTTTCACCCCAGGGAGGTGTCCAGAGGAGGGAACGGCCTCTGGAATCGAAAAAGTTTAATCGAAGGAGAACCAATTTAATGAGAATAACCCCCTTTCAACCCGGATTAACCACCCCCAAGCGCATGAGCGCAACAAAACCCACGGCCCCACGCTTTGGGGAAACCAAAGCCAATGCGGAAGCCCATTTCAGACACGCAGCCTTAACCAATAACAGAGGAACCCTCTTAGGCTTTCTCCGTGGCGGCAAAATTGATATTAATGCAGAAACTTGGTCTGGCCATAATGCCTTGATGGATGCAGCGGAGGCAGGAAGTCTTGATGCTCTCAACATACTCATTGAGGCCAAGGCTAACCTGAATGCTCAAGAGAAAGAACATGGCTGGACTGCCGTGATGAACGCAGTTGTTTCGAAAAAGGATGACACAAAAGCCTTAAAAATACTCATTGATGCTGGTGCAGACCTTGACCTCAAGACCAAGGATGGAAAGACGGCTTTAATGATAGCAGCTCGACGTGGCAAAATTGATGCCTTGAAAATGCTCATTGCGGCCAAAGCGGGTCTAAATCACCAAGATAACGATGGTCGCACCGCTATAATGAATGCACTCATTCATGCACATTCAGAGGCTTTCAAGCTACTGATTGAGGCCGGGGCCGATCTCAACCTTCAAGAACTTAAGGGCAACACAGCACTCGTGATTGCAACAGATTATGGCGATGAAGAAGCCTTAAAAATGTTGATTGATGCGAGTGCTGACGTAACGATTAAAAACAACGCCGGCAAGACTCCCGCACAGATTGCCCATGAGAAAAGATATACCAGCTTTGTAGAACTTTTACAGCAGGCCGTTATCCCCAAAGGGCTCACAGCTGAGGAGACCAAAGCGTTTATTGACGCCTATAACATGCCCATTGAAGACTAGCGGAAGCAAGCTTCCTCTTGTCGAAGGGGTTTCACCCCTTTCGGGGAAAGCGAAATCTCCCATTCCATCCCCCAAACCCCATTCCAATGCTTTCCCCTATCCCCGAAGCTCAATTTAGAGAGGTACCCAGTAAAGAAAGCGGCCTCTGGAATCGAAAAAGTTTAATCGAAGGAGAATCATTTCAATGATGAGAACCACGTTGCAACCCGGATTAACCGCCCCCAAACGCATGGGCGCAACAAAACCCAAAGCCACCGCCCCACGCTTTGGCGAAACCAAGGCCGAAGCTGAAGACCTCTTCAGACAAGCGGCCATGAGAGGGGACAAAGCCACGCTTTTAGGCTTTATCCAAGCTGGCAAAATCGATATTAATGCACCAAACAGTTTTGGGGATACAGCGGTGATGTTTGCAACCAGTGAAAATCAGCTTAAAGCCCTCAAAATACTCATTGATGAAGGGGCTGATCTGAATAAACAAAGCCAAAGTGGCCGCACTGCTGTAATACTTGCTGTTAGCCATAACCGCCCTGATGCTCTCAAACTGCTCATTGAGGCCAAAGCCAACCTGGATCTTCAGGATGCCCAAGAGCATGCAACCGCTGCAATCCATGCGGTTAAGAAAAACGATATTAATGCCCTGAAACTGCTCATTGAGGCCAAAGCCAACTTAGATCTCCCAAGCTATTCTGGCGAGTCCCCACTGATGGTTGCAGCGACCTTGAAGACTCTGGACGCCCTTAAATTACTGATTAAAGCCAAAGTAAACCCCAATCATCAAAACGCTTCTGGCTATACTGCAACCATGAAGGCCGCTGCTATCGGAAATACAGCGGTTCTTAAACTGCTGATTGAGGCGGGTGCGGATCTCAATCTGCAAGACCCTACCTATGGAAACACGGCGGCCATGTGGGCCGCTTGTCACAATCAAAAAGACACCTTACAGATGCTGATTAATGCGGACGCCAAGCTGGATTTCAAAAACAAGGCGGGAGAAACCATTACCGCCATTGCCCGAAAACAAGGACATACTGAGATTCTAAAACTGCTGCAACAGCCGGTGATTCCGAAAGAACTCAGTCCTGACGAAGTCAATGCCTTCCTCAAAGCCTACAACATGCCCATTGAAGGCTAGGGGAACAAGTTCCCTCTTATCGAAGGGGCGCTGCCCCTTTCGGGAAAAAGCAAGACCTCCCATCCCATCCGATAAACCCCATTCCAATGCTTTCCCCTATCCCCGTTAAAAAAACCTATAGGGAGGTGTCCAGTAAAGAAAACGGCCTCTGGAATCGAAAAAGTTTAATCGAAGGAGAACCAATTTAATGAGAATAACCCCCTTTCAACCCGGATTAACCACCCCCAAGCGCATAGGCAAAACCCAACCTAAAGCCACCCCCCTCCGCTTTGGCAGCCAAGATAAAGCCCAGGTTGAAGCCTTTTATGAAGCCGCCCAAAAGGGTGATATCCAGGCACTTTCAGAAGGCCTCTTAAAGGGCGTGGATATTAATACCAAAACCACAAGCCTATTTGGTAACACGCCACTGATGGCGGCAATCCAGTATGGGCGAACAGAAGCAGCCAAATTTTTACTGGGCGCTGGGGCCGACCCCAATCTTCAAAACGAAAAGGGCTATAGTGCAGCCATGTATGCAGCTTCTCGTAATAATGATGATGCAGAAATCATGAAACACCTGCATGTCAACGGGGCTAACCTGGAACTCCCTAATATCCATGGCGAAACCGCAATGTTTTCTGCCGCAATGTGTGATAACACTAACGCACTCAAAGTGTTGATTGAGGCTGGGGCGAATGTGAACCATCAAAGTGCTACTGGCTGGACTCCCCTCATGATTGCTGTTAGAGAAGGATACACAGATACCGTTAAACAGCTGGTTACTGCTGGAGCTAAGGTCAACATAGCGAATAATCAAGGAGAAACAGCTGCCATGATTGCCAAAATCCTAAAGCAGGATGAAATTGACAGGATTCTAGAGCCCAAAATCAAACCTGAGGCCGAAAGATTATTTTGTGAAGCTGCCGCAAATGGGCATACCCAAACGCTTTACCAGGGAATTGCAAATGGTGTGAATCTCAATACTCAAACCGACGATCATTATGGTGATACGCCGTTGATATTGGCGTTAAAAAATGGAAGAGAAAAAGCGTTCAAACTCCTCCTGGCTGCCGGGGCCGACCCCAGTTCTCCAGGCAAAAGGGGGCAAACGGCCGCCGCTAGCGCAGCTTATCGTGGTGATGTTGTCGCCCTGAAACTGCTTCAAGTCCATGGCGCCAACCTGGATCTCCCCGATAGTACTGGTCGTACCCCGGTCTCCTATGCTGCTTTTTATGGACATTCAGAAGCAATCAAGGCGCTGGTTGATGCGGGGTGTAATGTGAACCATCAGGACAATGAAGGCTGGACCCCCCTCATGGTTGCCGTCGGAAATGGCCACCGAGGTTGTATTCAGGCCCTCTTGGAGGCTGGTGCGAAGGTAAATCTCACCAATAATACGCATCAAACCGCCATAATGATTGCCAAAGATAAGCAGCATACCGAAACCATAGACCAGCGGTGTAACTCAAGCGAAATTGTGAAGCTCTTGAAGCAGGCTTCGTAATCCCCACAGAGAACGCTTACTGAATAACAGAAAGGAAATTCCCTTCTCATGAAAGCCACCTTTCAACCCGCCCTTTCTACAACGCCAAAACGTCCGGCTGCAACCCAGCCGACGGTTTTAGGAAAAACCGCCTTGGGCAGAGCCAAACCCGACACCGTGACGCTGCGCTTTGGCCAAACCCAAGCCGAAGCCGAAAGGTTATTCAGAGAAGCAGCCATGAAAGGGGATAAATACACGCTTTTAGGATTTATCAAAGCAGGCAAGGTGGATATTAACATCGCCGATGAAAAGGGGCACACTGCCGCAATCTTGGCGGCCGCCATGGGAAAAACAGAAACCTTGCAACCGTTGATTGAAGCTGGCGTAAACCTGGACCATCAAGACAAACAGGGCATGACAGCAACCATGCACGCAGTGAGGGACGCTCACAGAGATGCTTTAGCTATGCTGATTCACGCCAAAGCCAACCTGGATCTTCAGAACATTGATGGCACAACAGCCCTGATGCACGCCGTTAAATCGAGAAGCCTTCATAATTTAAGAGTCTTGCTGAAAGCCAACGCCAACGCTAATCTCCAAGACGCCAACGGAGACACTCCTGCAACAATGGCCGTAAGACTAGGCTGTTTGGCTGCCTTAAAAATGCTGATTGACGCTGGCGCCGATCTGGATATCCTTGATAAAAAAGGAAAGACCGTGGCAATCATTGCCGAAGAAAAGGGATACACCGATGTTGTAAATCGCATTCAGGAGGGCGTTGTCCCTGAAGGGCTAGATGATCAAGAAATGGCAGCCTTCCTCAAGGCCTACACCCTGCCTATTGATTCTTAGCGGGTGCAGCCTGTATTTTGGCAGGCGTAATATCCACCGTTAGCGGCAAAACATTCTGAGAGACTTCCCCTTTTTGAGTCCACGCGACCCTTGCCTGTGAACGTTCCGCCCTGAAGGCTTGCTCCTCTTTACTATAGGCTGCCAAAGGCCCATCCACCTGTTTATTAAACGGCAAGAGCGCCAGGTTCAAAAGTCCGTAGGCCACTTCTTTAAAGTCAATGCCCAGGTATCGACCACCCACATACCAAGGGCTTGGCACCTGTATTTTCGAGGTGCGAAGGGCTGTCGTCCGTTCATACTGGGTCGCATGATCGCCCTCTTTATCATTGGTGAGCAATACCATAAACTCATATCCGTCAGCATCCCGTCGGCCGGTGTGCTCTAAGATTTGATCATGGCGAGACGGGCAGAGCTGGGCCTTTAACTGATCTTGAATCTCTGAACTCACGGTTTTTGGAAGCGGTTTGCCAGCAGCATCTTGCAGAATCACTTTGGTAATCCCCTGAAAACGAATGGCAGACATGGCAACCTCCCTCTTATTCAAAATAAAGCAACAAAACAACGCGATTATCCTCAAAAAATAGCGTTGGGTAAACCGCACACCGTTCAATCTGTTACAAATCCAGAGGAAGCTTTAAAAGCCGGGTCCGTTGCCTCCCCGGCACCCCTCCCTAACTTGATATTTGGGGATAGGGTCGGGGCGAGGCAGGACACAGGCCCCGCATTTGGAAGGATTTTTCGATTCCAGAGGCCGTTCCCTCCTCTGGACACCTCCCCATTAGGGATATCTGACTTTAAGAAATATTAAAACGCCCCTCCAAAAGGGCAACTTCCAATCTTGAGGTAGTAGAATGGTCTCTGACCCAGTTTAAAATGCCTAAGCCAATGGTTACGCTTTAGAAAAGAGATCACCAAATGATACACCCCGTTTTATCGGTTCCCCAACAAAGAGGCTTCCGGCCTCGCCACCCCAAGCTTTCCCCAAGGCCAGCCTCTCGTGTGCTGTTTGGTGACAAAACACCTGAGCCTAAGCTTCCCAATCGCTGGACATCCAAGTTCTTATCCTGGCTGGATCAGTCTTTCACTCCCATAAAAATACTGCTGGCCCCTTTGGGTGTCATTGCCTACCTTCGTTCAATCGCAAATAATCAACAGTACTTTAGGTTGCAGCATCGAAAAGAAGTATTAGATCTTGATGATGCCGTTCATCAGGTTTTATTGCCCAGCTTACCCAAGCACTTGCGAGACTTAAAGGCGATTGGCCCTGAATTCACCTTGGAAGGGGTTCATCAATGCTACCCAGAGCTCAAACCCAATAAGCATTATCTGGTGAAAAAGGGGTATGGCTTTTTACTTCCCTCCTGGGAACTTTCGGCGGCAATCAATACTTTTGAATCTCAGATTTACAACAAGCTAGGCCTTGTAAACAATGAAAAGGCTCCTCATCAAGGGCAAACGAGTGCTGAAAAGCCTATAAACGTTAGCCCTATTATGATAAAAGCAGATGGATCGGTTGAAGTGGATGGAAAGCCCCTGATTTCAAGAGAAGATATGGTAACGCAAGTCTCAGCCGATGAGGTTGCTTTTTCGCGTGAAACCGGACACCGGTTTTTGCAATGGCTGGTAAAAGCAGCTCAAGTAAAGCCTCACCTGTTTCGATATTACGAGTCCAGTCCGTCTGGGGGAGACAGTGTGGTACTAACGCCTGTTCCGTATAACCCAAACCCTAACGCCCAGCGCTGGCGTTAGAGGGAGCTTCCTTCTTAGAGGAGGGTACGGACCCGGCTTAAAGGGATAGTTTAAGAAATATTAAGACCTTGTCCCTCAAAAGGCAATTTGAGATCTTGAGGGACTTTTAACAAGCAAACCCAAAACTTCAATCTTCAAAGTAAAGCGACCCCATCAAGGTAGCCCTTGAAGAAGAGAACTGTAACAAAGGAGATCCCCTCGCTGATGAAAACGACGTTTCAACCCTCGCTGACAACAATCCTGAATCGCCCAGCGGCAACCCCGCGCTTTGGCAACTCGCCTCCCAAAACAGGCCGAGGCCCATGGATTGTGAACTATTATCCCGATACCCTGAAAGCCAATAAAAGCGAAGCCGAAATGCTTTTTCGGAAAGCTGCCAGAGATTGCAACATGGCGAACCTCCAAGGGTTCCTGAACGCCGGTATTGAGGTTGATGCCCAAGACTTTCAAGGGAATACGGCGCTCACAGAGGCTGCACTCCATAATGGAGTAACAGTCGTCCCTGTTTTATATAATCATGGCGCGAACCTCAACCATCCGCTCCCCAGTGGCAGAACCGCAACGATGGCAGCCGCTTACAAGGGACACAAGTTTCCTTTAGAAGATCTTATTCGGGCTGGGGCCAACTTAAACGTCCAGGATAACCATGGCTATACTGCCGTGATGTATGCTGTTCGACAAGGACAACTCGGCAGCTTAAAGCAGCTTATTGACGCCAAGGCCGATCTCAATCTTCAAGACAAAGGCAAGGGCCATACTGCGGCCATGTTGGCCGTTATGAATAGAAACTATGAAGCCCTCAGAATGCTGAAAGACGCAGGGGCAGACATGACCCTGAAAAGCGAATCTGGCAAAACCGCCGCAGACATCGCCAAGAAGATACGGAATCGATATGCCCTTCAAATTCTGAAGGGATAAATCATTATCCCCGTTGGGTGGAAGGGTTAAGCCTCCTCAATTTTGAGTTTTTTCAGCACGGCAGCCACCTGACGGCTCGACAGCCCCAGCGATTCGCGTAAAAACGGAGCAATCCCCGTGGGTTTTAAGAAATACCAGGCCCTGTCGTTTAAGGGGTTTCGCCAATGGGGTAGCAACTGGGCCACCACCCATTCTCGCACCATGTCGTGGGAAACCAGAGGGTAGTAAGGTTTGAGGGCTCTTGCGAAGTCGCCAGTGGTAATGCGTTTCATCCCAATTGTCTCCTTTCTAGCCATTATTTATCTTAAAGCCGGGTCCGTTCCCTCCCCGACCCCCTCCCTGATGAATTTTTTAGAATTGTCGCCGGTGGTAATGCGTTTCATCCCAAAATCTCCTTTCTAGCCATTTTTGAGGGAGGTGTCCAGAGGAGGGAACGGCCTCTGGTATAAATTTTTTTGAAAGCGGGACCTGACCCTCTACCCCACTTACTATCGTTCGTGGGGACCCCAACTGCCCCGCCCCGACCCTAATGGAATGGTTTAATCGAATGGGGATAGGGGAAAGCGATTGAATCGGCCACTTTTACCATCTTGGGGAATGCGCTTTCACCGAAAGGGGTGAAACCCCTTCGCACAAGTAAGCTTGCTTACGCTCTAAATTTGGGGCAGGAAAATTCAAAGCACTTCTGGGGCTTGGCCTCCAGCGGACAATACTGCCCATCCTCGCCGCCCAACTGACAACAGGGCTGATAATAGCCTTGTAAAATCAAGCTGGCGATGTTGGCAATCTGCTTCCCCCCAAAGGGACGCTCTAACCCTTGCTGACAGGTGCACTGGTAGGCAATCTGGTGACGCCCCAGAGGCGTGCGATGGGGAATACTAATATAGCCCCTATCCATGCAGTGAAAACACCGGGTCGACTCAAAGGCTTTCATAAAGAGGTCTTTGGCGCTGGCCTGATGGGGAGGGGCCAAGGGTTTCAACAGGTTGGAAATCCCCAGGTGATTTGGACTCCCCGACGCCGACGCGACCCCAGGGCGACCAGAGGAATAGGTTCCAGGCGACTCAAACAACACCAGCTCACCGTTTTCATCCATAGAAACCGTGCGATTCTGCTGGAGATTCCCAGATTTTGGCTCAGACGTGAGTTTTTCCGGTTGGCTTTGGCCATATTCAGACATTCAGGGTCACCTCGCAATCGTTGTTCTTCACATCCTTCAAGGCTTGCTGGTAGTAGGTTCTCAAGGGGCCTTCCCGCGGAAAGTCAGGAGACTCAATCACCGTCAAGGCATACAACAACTCTTTGTACGATCGGGAGTTGAGGATGGTGTAGGCAAAAGTCGCCATGCGCTTCTCAACCGGCTGGGTAAGCCATCGGTTTTTGTGCTTCTCATAGTTGGGATAGTAAAAGCACAGCTTTTCCAGGTTAAGATTCAACAGATGCTGCTTTTCAGCCTTATCTTTCAGGTCTTGGGCAATCAGCAAGCGCAACTGCGACTCCAGCCAGTCCTTTTCGCTACAGATTCTCCCAGGACGCTTAATTTTAAAGAAAACACACCCCACCTGACGCACGCTCTGTACAGCAGGCGGTACAGCATCAGGCAGGGTATGCTCGGAGTGAGAGGGTAGAGGTTGTGTTGTTTGACTTTGTTCCTTGGTTATTAAGGGGGTAGATGGGGCTTGGGTTTGGGCCGATTCTAACGGCGGTTGAAAATGCGTTTTACATGGGTTTGCCATGGTTTCAGAGGGCGTTGGGCATGGATTGGCCTCCGGTTGGGCCAGGGTTTCAGCCGGGTTTGAAGCGGTTTGGGAAACCGTCGCCATGGCCTGTGTGGGCTTTTCAACATCCGCCGAAATCCGCTCAATTTCAATGAGTCCCGCAGCAACCAGCCAGTCCAGGCGCTTTTGCAGGTTAAAGCGATTGTTCATCTCAAAGGTTTTTCGGGCCCAGTGGATAAAATGGTCTTCCCGAATCTGCCAGGATTCCGTGACCGTGTCCAGGTGAAACAGGATCTCCAGGTAAAGGCCCAGTAGGGTGTGGTCTTTTTGCTGGTGGAGCATCATCATTTTGGGGTGGTTGTTGAGATTGCAGTCCAACAGGATGCATTCACGCCGGTCTGGCGGGAGCAGCTTGGTGCTTTGCCTGGATTTAAAGCCGCATTTTTTGAATTTGAGTAGGGTTTGGTTGGTCACCAGCAGATCCTCCATATTTTTTGAATGAAACGCATTCATCATGTCCCTCACGGGCCACCTACCTGCATCCCTATGGCTCGGCTTACAGCCTCACCGAGGGCTACTTCCTCCCCTTTTGAAGGGGAGAACAAAAGCCGCTTGTAATCACTCTTTTCATGAGTGCCTTGGTTATCCGTTAATCTTACCCTCCCTTTTTCAAGGAGAGGGTGTGGCCCTTAACGACGTTAGGAGTTTTAGGGCAGCGGGTGGGGCCGCCTGGAGCAAGAAAGCAAGCTTCCCGGACATGATCAACTATAACAAATTTACATACTATGTCAACTTAATTTAGTAAATATTATTATTCTACTAAACTTTTACGATAGGATTCGCTATGCTTCGCAGATGAGCCATTTTTCAGAGAAACTTCGAGAACGCATGGAGCAGGTGGGGTTAAATCCTTACAAGCTGGCGAAGATTGCGCCCCTGCATGAGCAGTATGTGTACAAACTATGCCGGGGGCAACAGCGCCCGACGGATGAAACCTTAGAGAAGCTGGTGTCTATCTCCCAATTATCCGTCAATCTCGACGAACTGAAAGGCTGGCGGGCTTCTGATGATTATAGTAAAGAACAAATTTTTCAAGCCCTCAAGGATTTGCATCTTTCTGCAGAAGAGAAGTTGGCGCTTTTAAAGCTTTTTCCGGCTGAGGAGCTTGCGGAGCTCCTCCCCCAAATCATGAAAGAGTAGAGGGAAGCAATGACAACCTGTTTTGCTCCGTTCAAACATCCTGATGCGGGGCCTGACACTTTGCCCCACTCACTAGCGTTCGCGGGGAACCCCAACTGCCCCGCCCCGGCCCTATGATAGACATAGGGATAGGGGAAAAGCCATTGAATAGAGTTTATCGGATGGAATGGGAAATCTTGCTTTTTCCCGAAAGGGGTGAAACCCCTTCGATAAGGGGGAACTTGTTCCCTGTCCAGAGGAGGGAACGGCCTCTGG